>NZ_NHPF01000100.1:0-123041 GCF_002252925.1 Halorubrum sp. Ea8 | reverse complement strand
TGCTTAAGTTAACACGACCATTCCACACGATCTGTCATCGGTCCGTTCGGTCGCGACTCGCACTCCTTTTACCGTTCACGCGCGTCCGGCCGGCATGAGCAAACTCGACGAGTTCCTCGCCGGCGAGCGGCTCGACGACGTCGTCTTCTACCTCAGCGACGCGTACCTCGACGACGACTCCCGGCTCCGGAACGTCGGCACCGAGACGGACGGCGGCGTGCGGCTGATCCTCGACGGCGAGACCGGCCGGTCGGCGTTCGAGGCCGGCACGGGGATGGGAGCGATGGAGTTCGCGAAGACGGCGATGGGCGCGGAGGGGACGATCGGTCGCTCGCTCGACGGCGGGGAGTGTCCCGTCGCCGAGGAGACCCCCGACGACGACCACGACGTGCGGTTCGTCTTCGCGTTCGCGGAGGCGCAGAACGAGGAGGTCGGCGGCCTCTACGCCGATGGCGACGTGGTCCACGCGTACGCCCACTGCACCTGCGGCGAGAGCTACTCGCACAAGTGGATCGTCGGCGACCGCGGCGAGTAACAGTCGAGAACGGCACCGCGTCCGCGGCTACTCCTGCTCCGGCGCGTCCTCTTCCGGCACCGACCCCTCGACGAGCGACTGGTCGGCGTACTGCTCGCGCAGGTCCTTCTTGGAGAACTTCCCGGTGGCGGTCTTCGGGACCTCGTCGATGAACTCCACCGCGTCCGGGACCCACCACTTCGGGTACTCAGCGCGGAGCCCGGACTCGATCTCGTCGACTAGGGCCCCGCGGTCGACGTCGTCGACCGGGACGACGAACGCGACCGGGCGCTCCTGCCAGCGCTCGTGCGGGACGCCGATCACGGTCGCCTCGCTCACGCCGTCGTACGCCATGATCGCGTTCTCCAGCTCGACGCTGGAGATCCACTCGCCGCCCGACTTGATCACGTCCTTCGTGCGGTCGACGAGCTTGAGGTAGCCGTCCTCGTCGACGGTGACCACGTCGCCGGTCTTCAGCCAGCCGTCGACGAACTCCTCCTCGCTGGCCTCGGGCCGGGCGAAGTACTCCTTGGTGACCCACGGCCCGCGGATCCGGAGCTCGCCGAACGCCTCGCCGTCCCACGGGATCTCCTCGCCGTCCTCGTCGATCACCTCGAACTCCAGCCCGGGGACGACGAGCCCCTGCTTCGACCGCTTGTCGACCTGCGTCTCGTAGTCGGCGTCGCGCAGGTCGTCCGTGAGGTGAGAGACGGTACCGATCGGGGACATCTCGGTCATCCCCCACGCGTGGAGCACCTCGACGCCCCGGTCGTCGTACCACTCGATCAGCGCCCGGGGGGCGGCCGCGCCGCCGACGATCACGGTGTCGAGCGTCGAGAGGTCGACGTCGTTGCCCTCGGCGATGTACTCCCGGAGGCCGAGCCAGACGGTCGGGACCCCCGCGGATATCGTCACGCCCTCCTCCTCGATCAGCGCCGCGAGGTCGGCCGGCGACGGCGACGGGCCGGGGTAGACGTGCTTCGCGCCCGCCGCGGTCGCGGTGAACGGCATCCCCCACGCGTTGACGTGGAACATGGGGACGACCGGCATCACGACGTCGGAGTCCTCCATCGGGATCCCCTGCGGCGTCTGCGAGGCCATCGTGTGGCTCCACAGCATCGACTGGGTGTACTCGACGCCCTTCGGCTTCCCCGTCGTCCCCGAGGTGTAACAGAGGCCGGCCGGCTGGTCGCCGTCGAGGTCGGGCCAGTCGTACTCGGTCGACCGGTCCGCGATGAACTCCTCGTAGGCGGGCGCGTCGAGCGCGTCGATCCCCTCCGACCCCATCGCGACGAAGTCGACGTCGGCGAACTCCGCGGCGTCCTCGGCCGCGCCCGCGATCTTCTCGGCGAGCGACGGGTCGACGAAGACGATCTCGTCGTCGGCGTCGTCGACGATGTACCGGATGTGTTCGTCGGGGAGCAGGGGGTTGATCGTGTGGAGCTGCGCGCCGGTGTTCGGGACGCCGAAGTACGTCTCGAAGTGGCGCGTGTGGTTCCAGCAGAACGTCGCGACCCTGTCGCCGCGCTCGATCCCGTGCTCGTCGAGCGCGTTCGCGAGCCGTGCGGTTCGGTCGGCGTACTCCGCGTACGTGTGCCGCGTCCGCCCCTCGTGCGTCCGAGAGACGATCTCGGTGTCTGGGTACAGTCGTTCGGCGCGCCACAGGAACGGTCGGAGCGTCTGCGCGTGTCCACCGGGCATACCTTACACACCATGGCGTCGAGAACTATGAACATTACCATGATTGATGGTGATGGATTGGCGGCGTGAGAGGCCCGCGCCGGGGCTCGGCCGCTCGGCTATAAATAGCCGATCGCGGATCAGCGGTGAACGCCACCAGAGATCGGGCCGCTCGCTCACAAGCAGTCGCTGATGGAACGACGGTGAACACCGCCAAAGCCCCAGCCGGCGGCGGAGCCGCCGGCGACTGTCCCTTCGAGTCCCGCCCTGCCCCGCTGCGCACGGCACCTCGCACCTCCCCAGCCTTGCCGCGGCCGCCGGCGGCGGCCGCGGACTCCCTCGCACGCGCTCCTCGTGGCCTACCGGCCACTCGGAGGCGCGCGCCAACCGCACGGTGGTATTTAAAAGCGTCCGCTACCCCTGAAACAGGCTCGCGTGCACCGGCGCGTGGTCGGACTCGGGGCGCGCGGACTCGTCTCCCTCGCCGCCGTCGTCGGAGACGGCTCGGCCCTCGACCCCCTCCGCGAGGAAGTCGCTGAGCGGCGGGCCGACGTGCTCGGGCTCGACGAGGAACGCGTCGTGGCCGTGGTCGGAGTCGATCACGTGGTGGGCGACGGGGACGTCGCGGTCGCGGAAGGCGGTCGCGAGCGACGCGGACTGCTCGACCGTGAAGTGCCAGTCGGCGGTGAAGCTCATCAGCAGCGCCTCGCCCTCGAACGCCGCGAGCGCGTCGGCGTCGGTCCCGTGGCCGGCGGCGAGGTCGTACTCGTCCATGGCGCGCGTGAGGTAGAGGTAGCTGTTGGCGTCGAAGCGGTCGCTGAACCCCTCGGCCTGGTAGTCGAGGTACGACTCCACCTCCCGGTAGGGGAAGAAGGCCGCCGTCGGCTCCGGCGGCAGCCCGAGGTCGCCCTCCTCGCGGGTCAGCGAGTCGCGGCCCGCTGAGCGGCGACCGAACTTCCGCTCCATCGAGGACTTCGAGAGGTACATGATGTGACCGATCTGGCGGGCCAGCGCGAGCCCCTCGTCGGGCGAGCCGCGGCCCTCGCCGTAGTAGTCGCCGCCGTTCCAGTCGGAGTCCGCGCGGATCGCGCGCCGAGCGACCGCGTCGAGCGCGAGGCACTGGGCGTCGAGCCGCCCGGCGGTCGCGATGGGGACGATCCGGTCGACGTCGTCCGGGTAGCGCTTGGCCCACTCCAAGACGTTCATCCCGCCGACGCTGCCGCCGACGACGGCGCGCAGCCGCCCCACCCCGAGCTGGTCGAGCAGGCGGCGCTGGGCGCGCGCCCAGTCCTCGACCTGCACCGGCGGGAACGCGGTCCCCCACCGGTCGTGGTCGGGCTCGTCGGGGAGATCGAGGTCGGCGGGGCGCGCGCTCGCCGGGCCGGTCGTGCCGTAACAGGAGCCGGGGACGTTCGCGCAGACGACGAAGTACTCCGTCGTGTCGATCGCCTTCCCGGGCCCGACGATGTCGTCCCACCACGCGCGGGCCTGTCCCGCCTGACCGGCGTCCCGCTCGGGGGACGGGGAGCGCGCGACGTTCTGACTGCCGGTGAGCGCGTGACAGACCAACACGACGTTGTCGCCGTCGAACTCCCCGTGCGTCTCGTAGGCGACCTCCAGGTCGGGGACCGACTGACCGCACTCGAAGACGAACTCGCCGAGCGAGACGGTCCCGTCCTCCGATGGCGTCGCGCTCATCTCACTGCCCCCCGGTCGCTCGCTCGCCCGCCGCCAGCCCGCGGTCGAGGTCGGCGGTCACGTCGTCGGGGTCCTCGATCCCGACGGAGAGGCGGAGCATGTCGGGGAAGACGCCGGCGAGCCGCTGTTGAGTCTCGTCCATCTGCGCGTGCGTGGTGGAGGCGGGGTGGATGACGAGCGTCTTCGCGTCGCCGACGTTCGCGAGGAAGCTCGTCAGCTCGACCGACTCGCACAGCGCCTTGGCGGCCTCGAAGCCGCCGTCGACGCCGAAAGTGACCATCCCGCCGAAGCCGTCGAGGTACTCGGCGGCGTTGTCGTGGCTCGGGTGATCCTCGAAGCCGGGGTACGTCACCCAGTCGACCCGGTCGTCGTCGCGGAGGAACTCGGCGACGGTCCGGGCGTTCTCGCAGTGGCGCTCCATCCGGAGCGGGAGCGTGTTGAGCCCCTGGATCGTCTGCCACGCGTCGAACGGGGACTGCTGGCCGCCGGTCGGGCGCACCCCGCGCTGGCGGGCGACGTTGCCGAAGGCGGCGTCGCCGAACTGCTCGACGAAGTCGACCGGGTAGGCCGGCGACTGCCCGTCCAGTTCGTCGTAGTCGGCGTCGGGGTGGTCCCACGGGAAGGAGCCGCCGTCGACGAGGACGCCGCCGACGGTGGTGCCGTTGCCGGTGATCCACTTCGTCGTCGACTCCCAGGTGATGTCGGCGCCGTGTTCGAACGGCCGACAGCAGTACGGCGTCGCGAACGTGTTGTCGACGACGAGCGGGACCGCGTTGTCGTGGGCGATCTCGGCGAGCCGCTCGAAGTCGGGGGTGACGAGCGAGGGGTTCGCGAGCGTCTCCACGTGGACGAACGCGGTGTCCTCGTCGATCACGGCCTCGTACGCCTCGTAGTCGAGCGTGTCGACGAGCCGGGCCTCGACCCCGCGGCGGTCCGCGATGCTGGTGAGGTACGCGGCCGTGCCGCCGTACATCTCGGAGCTGGCGACGACGTTGTCGCCCGCGCTCGCGAGCACGGTCGTTATCGCGTCGAAGGCGGCCATTCCCGAGGCGGTCGCGACCGCGTCCGTTCCGCCGGAGAGGTCGGCGATCCGGTCCTCGAGGACGCTCACGGTCGGGTTGGAGAGCCGGGAGTAGATGTGGCCCTCCGCCCGGAGCGCGTACAGCTCCGCCGCCGTGTCCGCGTCGTCGAAGACGAACGAGGTCGTCTGGTGTATCGGGGTCGCTCGCGACCCGGTCGCCGGGTCGGCCGCGGCGCCGGCGTGGAGACTCCGGGTGTTGAACCCACGTGTCATGTGTGTAGTGCATATATCTACAGAGGTCTATAACCGTCAGTTACGGCAAGTGATGCCTCGGTCTCCGCCGCCGCCGGAGTTCGGGGCGTCGCGCGGTTCGACCGCGCTCCGCACCGAAGCGTGAGTTTATCCCCGATCGCGAGCCAACGAGGGGTAATGGCAGTCGCCGACTCACCCGTGCCGGACCTCGCCCAGCGCGCGAGCGCCTGCGCCGACCGCCTCCGCGCCGCCGACCGGGTGCTGCTCGCGTCGCACATCGACGCCGACGGGCTGACGAGCGCCGGGGTCGCCTCGTCGGCGCTCGCGCGCGCCGGGATCGACCACGAGGTCGTCTTCGAGAAGCAGCTGGACGCCGAGTCCATCGCCGGGATCGCCGCCCGCGAGTTCGACGTGGTGCTGTTCACCGACTTCGGCTCCGGGCAGCTCGACGCGATCGCCGACCACGAGGCCCGCGGCGACTTCGTCCCCGTGATCGCCGACCACCACCAGCCGGCCGACCGCGACACGGAGTTCCACCTCAACCCCCTCTTAGAGGGGATCGACGGCGCGAGCGAGCTGTCGGGCGCGGGCGCCAGCTACGTGCTCGCGCGAGCGCTGGAGGGTCCCGACGGCGACAACCGCGACCTCGCCGCGCTCGCGGTCGTCGGCGCGGTCGGGGACATGCAGGACTCCGACGGCGGGCTCGCCGGCGCCAACGAGGCGATCGTCGCCGACGGCGTCGACGCCGGCGTCATCGAGACGCGCACCGACCTGGACCTGTACGGGAGACAGACCCGACCGCTGCCGAAGCTGCTGGAGTACGCCTCGGACGTGAAGATCCCGGGCGTCTCGAACGACGAGGCGGGGGCGATCTCCTTCCTGACCGACCTCGACGTCGACGTGAGACGCGACGGCGAGTGGCGCCGCTGGGTCGACCTCGACGGCGAGGAGCGGCGGACCCTCGCCTCGGCGCTGATGCGCCGCGCCGTCGCCTCCGGCGTCCCCGCCGACCGGATCGAGGCGCTCGTCGGCACCTCCTACACGCTCGTCGACGAGGAGCCCGGCACGGAGCTGCGGGACGTCAGCGAGTTCTCGACACTGCTCAACGCGACCGCCCGGTACGAGCGCGCCGACGTCGGTCTCGCGGTGTGTCTCGGCGACCGCGGCGACGCCCTCGCCGAGGCCCGGCGGCTCCTCCGGACCCACCGCCGGAACCTCTCCGAGGGGCTCCAGTGGGTGAAGACGGAGGGCGTCACCGAGGCGGAGCACCTCCAGTGGTTCGACGCCGGCTCGCGGATCCGCGAGACGATCGTCGGGATCGTCGCCGGGATGGCGATCGGCTCGCCGGCGGTCGACCGCTCGAAGCCCGTGATCGCGTTCGCGGAGGAGAGCGCCGAGGAGCTGAAGGTGTCCTCGCGTGGCTCCCACGACCTCGTGCGGCGGGGGCTCGACCTCTCCGCGGTGATGCGGGAGGCGAGTCGGGCCGTCGGCGGCGATGGCGGGGGTCACGACGTCGCCGCGGGCGCGACGATCCCGATCGGCGAGCGCGACGCGTTCCTCGCAGAGGCGGACCGGCTGGTCGGCGACCAGCTCTCGTGAGGGGGTCGCGGCTCGCGGCCCGACCGCGACGGAGCCCGGTCACTTCAGCGTCACGTACGTCAGCAGCGACACCGCGAGCAGTTCGAGCACGCTCATCGCGAGCACGACTCGCCCCACGAGCGGGTCCATCGCGTACAGCGTCCGCATGCTGCTGAAAAAGAAGGCGACGGAGACCAGGTTCTCGACCAGCAGAACGGCGCTGAACCCGAGCAACCCCAGGAGTAGCGTGGAGCCGAACTCCCGGTAGTTGCGGAGCCAGACCGCGGCCAGCACCGCCAGCAGCGCGCTGTTGACGCCCGCGAGTAGGACGGCGATCCCGGTCGGCGTCGCGGGATTCATTCGGCGTCCACCTCAGACGTGATCTCCTCGAACGCGTCCGTGTGACGCTCGAAGCGGTCGGTCAGGAAGTAGAGCTTCCCGTAGTCGTGGTCGCTCGGCTCGACGACGTCGTGGTCTTCTAACATCTCTAGGTGGTGGGTGATCGTGTTGTAGTCGACGTCCAGTTCCTCCGCGAGTTCGTTCGCGTTCCGGGGGCGGGCGCGGAGTTCCCGGACGATCCGGACCCTGTTGGCGCCACCGCGGCTCGCGACGAACAGGTACCACAGGGCCTTCTCCATTTGGCGTACTGTTGTGTCGGGTGGGGTGTGAAAGTCGTTGCGACGCGGGCGGGTGCCCGGCGAGGCGATCGACGGACTGCGGCGGGCGGTCACCCGACCGTCCGGCGGACCCAGCCCGAGGCGCCGGTCGGCGACGGGTCCGACGGCTCTCGGATCTGGCGGTTCCCCTCGCCGTCGACCGCGCGGACGACGACCTCGCTCGTCCCGTCGGGGTCGAAGACGTGGCGCCACTGCCGCCAGACGTCGGCGTCGGGGAGCGGGTCGGAGAGGGCGGCGTCGGTCCACGAGTCGCCCCCGTCGGTCGAGACCTCGACGCGCTCGATCCCGCGGGTCCCGGCGTAGGCGTGGCCGGCCAGCTCGATCCGGCCGTCGTCGAGCTCCGTGATCCCCTCGTCCCAGAGCTTGGCGACCGTCTTCACCTCGCCGGTCCCCTCCCAGCCGCGTTCCTCCCAGTAGCCGTCCTCCTCCACGTTCAACAGCTCGATCTCCGAGAGCCACTTCACGTTCGTCTCCCCCCAGTGGCCCGGGATCAGCACCCGGACCGGGTGGCCGTGGCCGGGCGGGAGCTCCTTCCCGTTCATCCCCCACGCGAGGAAGCCGTCGGCGAGCACGTCGACCGGGAACTGGACGTAGTAGCCGTCCTCGCCGCGCAGCATCGCGCAGTTGCAGTCGCCCTGCGGGTCGACGGACTCGAGTAGGGGACGGATCGGGGTCCCCGTCCAGACGGCGTTGTCCAGTTTGCGGCCGTTCAGGTCCTCGCCGACGCACCGGAGCGTCACCGCGCGGTGCTCGACGGGTCGGTCGGTCAGCTCGTCGAAGGCGACCGTCCGCTCGCCGCCGGTCTCGCCGGTGAACGTCAGCGACCACTCCGCCGCGGTGACCTCCGGGTCGAACTCCGCGATGTCGACGTTGTAGAACTCGCCGATGGGACTCACCATGCCGAGGAGACCGTCGCTCTCGACCGCCAGCGAGGCCGCGCCGACCTCGCGGAGCCGCTCGGTCGCGCCCTCCGACCGCGGGGCGTCGGCGAGCGTGTCGTCACCGTCCGCGTCCGGCAACCGCCGACCGATGACGGCCGTGACGACGAACCCGAACGTCGCCGCCACGACGCCGAGCGTCCGGCGACGCACCGCGTCGACGGCTTTCGTCGAGTCGACCGCGACCGAGGACCCGTCGCCGGAGGCCGGGTCGGGAGACGACGGTTCGGACGCGTCGGGCGGGAGACCGCCGATCGCGACGGCGACCGCCGCGGGGAGCGCAACGCCCAGCGCCTGGGTCGGACCGCCGGTCAGACCGGCGGCGAGCAGCCACGACGCCAGACCGGTCGCCGCGGCGCCGACCGGCGAACTCTCTGTGCGCGCCGAGAGTTGCAGGCCGGCGAACGCGACCGCGGCGAACAGCCCGATCACGGCGGCGAACGCCATGGCGATGTGGATCAGGTGGCCCGCGTCGCCGACGTTCTCGATCATGAAGGTCACGATCGGCCCGGGCGTCAGGTTGACGATGGCTTGATCGACGGGGCGGACGACGAACGCGGGCGACCAGCCCGTGACGAGGTACGAACCGGCGACCCCGGCGGTCCCCGCCGCCGTCGCGAGCAACGCGTCTCGCCGTTCGGTAACGTCGATCATAGTTTACGTCGGGGTTACAGTCACTTGAACCACGTCCTCGGCGGCCGGGTACTCGTGGCCGTCGTCGACGTCGCTCAGCCGCCGCACGCTTCCGCCCTCGTCGTCGCCCTGATCGGGCGCGTCCTGCGCGGGCGCTTGGTCGGGACCGGTGCCGGGTGGCTCCGCGTTCGGCTCCGTCCCAGCGTCGAACAGGGACACGGCGTCGGTGACGTCGCCGTCGACCGGGTCGCCCTCCTCGGGCCAGAGCGCGGCGCCGTCCTCGCCCGTCGAGACGAAGACGTCGTTCGACGGGACGAACATCGAGGCGAAGGAGAGCCGCTGGCCGGGCGCGACCGTCGCCTCGAACTCGAAGGCGCCGCCGGGCGCGATCGGCGGGGCCCCCGGGACCTCCCCCGTCGGATCGTTCGGGTCCGCGACCGTGTCCGCGGGGGTGTACGGCCCCGAGTCGTGGACGTCCGTCGACGCGCCGAGCTCGTCGACGAGCCCGTCTTCTCCCTCGAACCCCGTCGGCGGCCCGGCCTCGGCCAGCGCTTCGAGTCCGACGGACGCCGGCTCGCCGAGCTCGTATATCGGATTCTCGCCCTCGTGGACGGCGTACGCCCCCGGCGTGACCCAGACGGCGCCGTCGGTCGACGTGTCCGCGGGATAGAACTCCGCGGACGCGACGTTCTCGATCCGGACGCGGACCGTGGCGGATTCCGTCATCTCGTCGTCGCCGTCCATCTCATCGCCATCGTCCATTCCGTCGCCACCGTCCATCTCATCGCCCTCGTTCATGCCGTCGTCCGTTTCGTTCCCGTCCATCCCGTCGTCGCCGTCCGCGTCGGCGCCGTCGCTTCCGCCGTCGCCGAGGCAACCGGCGAGCCCCAGCGTTACCAGTCCACCGCTCGTCGTCAGGAACCGTCGCCGCGTGTCTCGGTCCGTCATGTTCCGGACGAGGGCGATGACGGGGATATAGATTTTTCAACTACCGGACAACTTTGGTGCAGAGTCGGTCCGGGATCCGTTCAAACTTCGGTCGGGATCCGGACGCCGTCATCGATATCCGGTCGAGGTCCGGACGCCACGGCCGGAACTCGCGATGGGAGGGGTATCGTCGGAAGCGCGGAAGCGAGCGGGCAGAGAGAGGAACGAGAGCGCCGGAGCGAGCGGGCAGAGAGAACAGCGGGGGCGCGAGCGACGTCGGGTCAGGCCTCGCCGAGGTCTCGGAACATCGCGCGGTAGTCGTCGGAGGAGAGCGTCTCGCCGAGGTCGTCGATGTCGGTGTCGAGGTTCTCCAGCCGATCGACGAGATCGGCGTACGCCTCGTTGCCCTCGCGCTGGGCGGCGGGCTTCTGCGAGCTGAGGACCGCGCGCTTGCTCGCCAGCGCCGCCGCCTCCTGAACGAGGTCGTCGTACTCGCTGCGGGTGAGAAGGGTCTCGATCGCCGTCAACAGCTTCGAGCGGCTGACGGGCTTGGTGAGGTACAGATCGAACCCCATGTCGATGATGTCGAAGTCGGGCTCGACCGCGGTGACCATCGCGACTCGGCAGTCGTGGCCGGCCTCGCGGATGTGTTCGAGCACGTCGTCGCCGCTCCCGTCGGGGAGTCGACGGTCGAGGAGCACCACGTCGACGCTCGCGTCGACCCGGTCGATCGCCTCCGCGGCGGTCTCGGCGAGGTCGACGTCGTACTCCGCCTCGAGGAAGCCGGCGTACAGCGCGGCGATGTCGGGTTCGTCCTCGACGACGAGGACCGAAGGGTCGCTCACCGCCGATCACCGCCGGGGTCGACGGGAGACGCTTCACCGGGCATATACAAACGGGCGGCGTGTCGAGAAATAAAGCTGTCGGCGTCGGTTCGACCGATCGGCCGCGTCGGATCGTCTTTTATATACTCCCGTCGCCAATGGTGGGACGAATGTCAGAACTCGTCTCCACCGGGGTCGAGGGGCTCGACTCGATCCTCACCGGCGGCATCACGAAGCGGTCGACGGTGCTCGTCTCCGGGAACCCCGGGACCGGCAAGAGCATTTTCGGAATCCAGTACCTCTACCACGGCGTCACGGAACACGACGAGCGCGGCGTGTACGTCTCGTTCGAGGAGGACGAAGCGGACATCCGCGGCGCCGCGGAGTCGATCGGTCTCGACGGGTTCGGCGACGCCGTCGACGACGGCGATATCGTGATCTTAGACAAGCGGGAGATGCTGCGCGAGACCGACTTCTCGACGGCGGTCGACCGACTCCTCGACACGATCGAGGACGCCGACTTCGACCGGCTCGTGCTCGACTCGCTGTCGATGTTCCAGCTCTTCTTCGACGCCGAACAGGAGAAGCGGACGTATCTGTTGAAGTTCTCCGACATCCTCAAGGCGAACGGGCTGACCTCGCTGCTCATCAACGAGCAGGGCGCCGTGTTCCCGGACACGGAGGTCGGGCTGGAGAACTTCCTCACGGACGGGAACATCTACTTCATCCAGACGCCGACGGATTCGGGCGTCAACCGGTACGTCTGGGTGGCGAAGATGCGGAAGCAGGACATCGACACCGACATCTTCCCGATGGAGATCGGCGACGGCGGGATCACCGTCCACGAGCGGGCCGGCGGGTTCTCGATGATGGGGCGGTCCGACGAGCCGTCGTTCTGACGCGGACCGAGAGGGGAGACCGCGCGTCTCGGCGGCGCGGAAGGGGGAGGCGGTGCGGGAGGTCTCGGGACGCTACTGACTCGACGAGAGGTCGCGCCACACGTCGTCCAGCCGGTTTTTCACCGCGGACCGATCTTCGACCTCGACAGTGAGCCCGTCCGTGAAGTCGACCTCGACGCCGTCGACTTTCCGGCGGTACACCTTCACGCGCCGGTGCTCGTCCGAGAGCGGTCGGTCGTGGAGCTCGAGGAGGTCGGCCTCCTCGAGCTCGTTGATCCGGCGGTAACACGTCGCGATCGGGACGTCGAGCTCGTCGCTCAGGTCCTGCGCGGACATCGCGTCTCCGGTCGCGGTCAGGATGTCCGTGTTGTACTTGTTACCGAGCACTGTGATCAGGTCGTCCCCCACCATTCACGTTATCGCTGTTGATTTTTGCGTCTTAAAAGGATACCGGTGGTTGCAGGCGGCGTAGATTCCGGGACGGGGCCGCGTCGGGAGCCGTACCGGGCTCTGCGGGTCTGTCACCGCGAAATGCCGTGTTATCGCCGGTGATAGCCGCCACCGTGGGTTTATGTGTCGACTCCGAGGAGGGCCGGTATGGAGCTCATCGAGGGGTTGTATCTCGTGACGACCACCGTGTTGGCGGGCGCGAGCGCGACGCTGGCGGCGTTCGCCGTCGCCGCGTACCGGTCGTCGGGCCGCACCGCGATGGCGTACTTGGCCGTCGGCTTCGGACTGGTCGTCGTCGCGGCCGTCGCGACGCCCGTCGCCGGCTTCCGGACGTCGTTCGCGGACGCGGCGGCGCTGCTTTTGATCAACACCGGGCTGCTGGCGGCGTCGATGGCGCTCGTCGCCGGGAGCCTCGCCGTCTACGAACCCGGGACGCGGGAGCTCGTGATCCCCGAGTCCGAGCTCGCGCGGATCCAAGACCGGTAGCGGCTCGCGAGGCATCGAAACGCGGGGCGTGGGAAGCGATTCCACTCGTTCGTCCGCCTGTTCGTCCGCTCTTTCCAGGGACGTGACTCGTCGACCAGCCTCGGCATCGAGTCGACCCCGTCTGTATCGACGGCGGATCACCCGTCGTCCGCGCGGACGCACAGCGACGGCCCGAGTATCTAATCCGATAACCGAAACGAGACATCGTTAATAATTATAGAAATTATTGTCTCGTAATTAACGCGATAATCGCATGACTGCAGTTTTTTATCAGTTCGGATAATCTGCACGGAGTCTTTATTAGTGAAATACCACTTCGTAGCGATAACGCCCGCCGGGCAGACCGGGGGCCGACGCAACACACAATGTTCGAAACCATACTGGACGAGGAAGAGCGCGGTCAAGTGGGGATCGGGACCCTCATCGTGTTCATCGCGATGGTGCTGGTGGCGGCGATCGCCGCCGGCGTCCTGATCAACACGGCCGGCTTCCTCCAGACGCAGGCGGAAGCAACGGGCGAAGAGAGTACACAGCAAGTGAGTGATCGGCTTCAGGTCGTGAGTCAGTCTGGAACGTTCGACGATAGTCAAGGGAACGGACAGATCGTCGAGCTGGACTTCGTGCTCGCTCAGTCGCCGGGCGCATCCAATATCGACCTGAGTGAGACCTCGGTTGAATTGATCGGGGAGAGCGGGCAGGCGACGTTCACACTGAGTGAGAGCTCTGGCGATGGGACGATAATCGACATGTTCAAAGGCGAAAATAATGTCGTCTTCACCGATTCCAGTGATCGGGCGCAGGTGACTATTACTCTTGACGATGGTGGCAGCCCGACGACTGGTGGGGCTAACGCTGGTGACAGCGCCTACGTGCTTGAGGAAGGCGACTCTATGGTGGTAACGTTCACCACGGCGAGTGGTGCGACAACGACCTCAGAGATCCGCGTGCCGAGTACCGTCGTCAGCGAATCAGTGAGGCTGTAACAATGTTCGAATTTATCACTAACCGCGAGGATCGCGGCCAGGTGGGGATCGGAACCCTCATCGTGTTCATCGCGATGGTCTTAGTGGCGGCGATCGCCGCCGGCGTCCTGATCAACACGGCCGGGTTCCTCCAGACACAAGCAGAGGCAACGGGCGAAGAGAGCACGGACCTCGTCTCCGAACGGATCGACGTGATGAGCGAGGTCGGGATCGTCGGTAACCCGAGTCCTGGTGAGTTAAGCGAAATCCGGCTGGGTGTTTCCGGCGCTCCCGGTGCTGATCAGATCGACTTGACGGAAACGACCATTCAGGCGGTCGGTCCCGGCGGGCAGGAGAACCTCGTCTTCACGAGCTCCGCGTCCGGCGCGAGCGAAGTGACGCAGGTGTCCGTGCCGTCGCTCACTGCCAGTCAGCCCCAGGTGGACATCTCCGTGGATTATAGTAATATTGACGGGTTTAGCTCTGGTGACTCTCTGACGATGGAGGTCGGAATTGACACTAATGACGATGGGAATGCCGACGTGACAGACTCGATAACTGCTAGTGACCTCTCTACTACGACCGTCAGCTTCAGTGATGGTTCTGGTGGTGACATTGCGTTCGACGGAACATCACTGAGTTCGGGGGACGACGTCATCGTCGATGTCAAAGACGGTGGCAGTAGCGTTCTAGAAGAAACGGTTACCCAAACGGTCGACGGAGTTGCACTCTCGGCGGGCCCTATTTCGGACGGTGCAACCGAAGTTACTGTGAATCTTAACTACGACAATATTGAATCGATCGACGACTCGGATGACACCCAAGAAGTGCTGGTTACATACACTCCGTCAGGTACTACGACAACAGTAACGGCTGCCGACATCACCAGTGGCTCGGTGACGATCACTGCGGTCGACGGTACCGCTAGCGGTAATACGGAAATTGATGCCTCCGGCGGCGCCACCGCTGGCGAGTTCAGTTCGACCGAAGACATCACATTTGAATTGTCTGACAGTAGTACCAGCCTTGGCACTACTACAACGACTGTTGGCGACGCTAGCGCAGCAGAACTCATCTCAACCACTACGGCCAAGGCGACGGCTATCTTCAGCAACAAGGTCGCTAACCTCGGCGCGAACGAGTTCGCCATCGGTTCGGACGGTAACTTCCGGACTTCGGCGGTGCTCAACGAGGAAAAGGACTTCACGATCCTGATCAATCCCGACGCCGGGGCGCTGAAAGACACGAACGCTAACGAAGCGTTCGGTGAGAGTGACTCAGCCACGCTCGACATTGTCTCCCCCGCCGGTGCGACGACGAGTGTCGAACTCCGCGCACCAGACCTATTCAACAATAAGGGCGAGGCAGTCCGGCTCTAACCAGCCCCGAACCACCCGCTAACCACTTTCAGCGGAACCGATCCGCCCGGAACACCTATTTTCTCGCGCGTTCACGGCGTTACTATGAGCGACCGCGATGCACCGGCCGCCGACCCCGACGCGCCGCCGGCCGACCCCGACGAGCTCGACTTCACCGACGACGAGAACGTCGTCGAGATCGAGGAGGGGCGGTACGTCGTCGGGACGAACGGCCGCCCTAACGTCGGACGATCGCGGGAGCGGCAGCGGGAGCAGCGGGCGAACGAGGGATCCGGATTTACCGCCGCGGAGCCCGCGAGCCCGGACGACCGCCGGCCCGCCGGCGACGACCCGCGCGCGAACGCGGCCGGGCCCGGCGTCGAGGACCGCGATCGGCGACAGGCCGGCGGGGAGGGTCACGCAGCCGGACAGGGACGCGGCGGCGGAGGCGGACGGAACGACCGCCGGGAAAGCGCCGGTGCGGGCTCAGGCGGACAGCGGTCCTCGACCGGCGCGGACGCAGTCGACCGGCAGGCGGTGAGCCGGTGGCTGGCGAGCTCCTTCGACGGCGACGGCTTCGACTACGGGATCGACGCGACGCTCCACGCGGAAGGCGACACCACCCGCCAGCGGACCGTGTCGAACGACGTGACGGCGACGTTCGACACGCTCCTCACGTGGTTCGCGTCGAACGCCGGGCCGAGCTCGCCGACGCCGGAGGCGATCGGGCTGCTGCTCGCCGCCTCCGAGACGACGGTCGACCTGCCGCCGGTGATGATCAAGCGGTTCGCGGCGAGTCAGGGGCTCTCCGCGAGCGACAGCATCGGCGACTTGGTGCGCGCCGCCGAGGACGCGGGTGGATTCCGAATCGACTGAATCCGCTGACGGAACACTACAGCAGGAACAGCAGCGCGGCGCCGATCACCGCGAAGATCGCGTACAGCCCCGCCATCACCTCGCGTTTCAGCGGGCTCCCGAGCGGCTCGGCGGTGAGTCGCCGTATCGGCGGGAGGATCGCGACCCCGGCGAGGATCAGCGGGAAGGCGCCGACCGCCGGAACGAGCGTGAGCGCGACGACGACGGTCCCGTACCCGACGACGTAACAGCCGCGCCGCCAGAGCTGTTCGCGGTCGCTGAGGTCGGCCATGTCCGCGAACCCGTCGGAGTCGCCGGCGTCGCCGCCGCCTCCGCCACTGCCGGCGACCTGTTCCGCCTGTCGCTGGACGTACTCGTCGAGCTCCTCGGCCGCGTCCTCCGTCTGCGGGGCGCCGCACTGCGCGCAGTACCGGGCCTCTTCGGTTACTGACGCCTCACAGCGGGGACACGATGGCATCGTGATTGGAAGCGCGCTCGCGTCGGATATAATTCTTCGGGAGGCAAGTCGACGGTTACCCCGCCGGAGTCCCCCGATTTCCGTCTCCGAGGGGGTTCGGCGAGCCTTGCGGTTCTCCGCGTTGATAATCCGGGGCGTACGTTTTAGTCGTCGACCCGCGGAGCCGAGGACGAACGACGCGGGCCGCCGACCGGCGGCCCACGCGCCGACTACACGATGTCACGGACACTCTCGCACTCCCCGAAGGACGCCCGCTCGCCCTCCGCCGAGCCGTCGACCGCTCCCGGCCGGTCCGACCGACGCCGCCGAACTCGCCGACTCGCGCGCCGTGTCGCGTGGCTCCTCTGTGCCGCGCTTGTCGCGTCGCTGCTCGTTGCCGGCGCCCCCTCGGCCGGCGCCGTGTCAGCGGACGGCGCGCCCGCGAGCGACGTGTCGGGCCTCGATCGCGGCGCGGCTTCGGCGGCGATCGACGCGGACGCCCTCGGGGACGCGCCGGCCCAAGCGAACGCCACCTTCAGCCGAGAGATATACGCGACGACCGCCGGCGATCCGGTCGAGTTCACCGTCCTCGTCGAGGAGCAGGCGTACCTCCTCGTCGGCGGGAACCGCCTGAGCGACTCCGGGACGTCGGTGGGATTCACCGACGTGATCAAACTGGAGCCCGGCGACGGGACTCGGATGGACGTAACGCTCAACACTCGCGTCGCAGGGACGGGAGCGGAGTACGTCTCCGTCTCTGGCGACGGGACGGCGACCAGCTGTTCGATCAGTGGCTGTAATCTTGATTTCATCGACGAGAACGGCGGCGACGTCAGCAGCCTCTCCGAGCTCTCTACCGCGACCGGCGCCGGCGGCCTAGTTCGGCCGCTCGCCGCCGAGCGGTACCGACTCGCGGCCGTCGAGAACGCGACCTTCACGGTCACAGGCGACGGCGTCGTCTCCCCGGCGGCCCCCGCGACGCGGTCGAACGTCCTCGTGGTCGAGCCCGAGCGACACCTCGGCGAAGAGATCGACCTGTTCACCACGATGCCCTCGGATTCGGACGGGTCGGTCGAATCCCTCGGCGCGCTCCGGAGTGAGGGCCTCGAACGGTCCGCCGTCACGAAGGGCGACCGGCTCGTGATCGGCGTCGAGGCCGCCGGGATCTGGGGGGCGCTGTCGCACGTCGCAAACGACGGCGGTGCCCCCGGCACCGCCGTCGTTNNCACCGCCGGCGACAACGCGAGCGGCGAGGTGCTGGAGGACCTTCTCGCCAAGGAGGAGGGGATCGACCTCCGGATCGAACACACGAACCCCGGTCAGAACCGCCAGCCGACCCGGATCGACTCGTCAGCGATTAAAGACGCCACGCTGCTGTTCGAGTCGGCCAACGAGTTCGAGGCCGCGTCGGCCGACCCGAGCGCCGGCCGGCTCTACCTCGTGATCGACACGAGTGACGACAACGCGATCGGCGAGCGGCTCGACCCCGGCGAGGAGTACCGCGTCACGTTCGAACTGGCCGGCGAACAGGGGGAACGCTACCGGTTCGCGGAGGAAGCTGACGGCCCGTTCGACGCCGCCTCGGTCGGCGACAGCTCGGTCCCGGAGCAGTTCCCGTACTTCGCGTCGGACGAGGCCGGCGTCTCAGTCGAAACGACGTTCTCGATCCAAGAGCGGTATATCGAGTACGACCATCACACCGACGAGGGGGAGATATTCGCCGACGGCAGTGAGATCACCGGCACCACGACCCTGCTGCCGGCGACCGAGCTGACCGCCGAGTTCACGTACGACGGCGGCGACAGGCCGCAGCTGTCCGAATCGACGGTCTCGATTGACGACGACGGTAACTTCAGCGCCGACCTCGGTCTCTCCGGTGTACCGCCCGGCCACCGGGTCCTGTTTGAACTCCGCGACGACTCCGGACTGCGCGACAGCCGGACGGTCATCGTCGCCGCCGACGCCGCGGACCCGCATCGACTACGGTTGACGAACACGACGACGAACGTCACGGTGACCAGGAAGGAGTCGCTTTCCGGCCTCTCGACGACGATTCGGAACGTCGGCGTGGTGGAGAACCGAAAACAGCTGTCGCTCGACGTCGCCGACGGCGCGATCGTTGAGGAGCGTTACGTGACAGTAAGCCCGGACGCACCGCGCAATGAGACGTTCGACGGTATCGATGCCGACCTCGAACCGGGCGAGTACCCTTACACGCTTTCGATCGACGAGGATCGGATCAACGGAACCGTCACAGTCGAAGCCGATCCGGCGGTAACTCGTATCGACTCGAACGGGAACGGAACGTCGGTATACGATGCCTCCGACGGGAACGGTTCGAATCCCGACTCGGACGGCGGTGAGCGGCCGGCTTCGGACGAGACCACCGGGGACGACTCAGACCCGAGTGCGTCCTCTCCCAGTAGTTCGAACAACGGCACCGATCCGAACGGAACGGATGCTGGTAATGAGACGGGCACTGGCGACGATCCCGAAGTCGGGGGCGCCCCTGGAGACGACACTCCGTCAGAGGAGCCTCCAACGGACGGGTCCGGCACCTTCCTCCCGTTCGGGATCGGCACCCGTGAGGCGTTCGGCGGGACCGTCCTCGTCGGCGTGATTCACATCCTCGGCCACTGGGTGTGAGACACGGTTTCTTTCGACGACCCGCGTCCGTTCTCAGCGCTGAGAACCGCGGGGGAGCCGTTAAGTGATCGCTGTACCCGCCTTCAGACAACAATGGCAACGCGCGTGCTTATCGCAGACGATTCGGAGTTCATGCGGAACCTCCTTCGGGAGATCCTCGAAGGGGAGTTCGAGATCGTCGGCGAGGCCGAAAACGGCGTCGAGGCGGTCAACATGTACGAGGAACACGGCCCGGACCTCGTGATGATGGACATCGTGATGCCGATCCGCGACGGGATCGAGGCGACGACGGAGATCTTAGAGGAGAACCCGCAAGCGACGGTGATCATGTGCACCAGCGTCGGTCAAGAGGAGAAGATGAAGGCCGCCATCAAGGCCGGCGCGGAGGGGTACATCACGAAGCCGTTCCAGAAGCCGAACGTGCTCGACGCCATCGGATCGGCGGTATAATGCGGGTCGACGTGCGTGCGCTCGGCGCGTGTAACCGCCTGGCGGAACGCGGGGCCGAGCAGGCCGCCGGCGCGCTCGCCGACCTCACGGGGACCGACCTCGCGGTCGAGGTCACGGGCGCGAGCGTCGCCAGCGGCGAGGACCTCGCCGAGGCGTTCGCGGGTCGCGAGTCGATCGGCGTGAGCGTCGGACTCCGCGGCGGGCTGGACGGCGAGGCGGTGCTGGCGTTCGACGCCGCCAACGTCGACGCCCTGCTCTCGCTGCTCCCCGGCGGCGCGTCGATGGAGCGCAGCGCGGTGACCGAGGTCGGCAACATCGCGCTCGGCGGCTTCCTCGACGGCTGGGCGAACTACCTCGGGAAGGCGATCGACATGACAC
Organism: Halorubrum sp. Ea8; assembly: GCF_002252925.1. NCBI lineage: Archaea > Methanobacteriati > Methanobacteriota > Halobacteria > Halobacteriales > Haloferacaceae > Halorubrum > Halorubrum sp. Ea8. The sequence goes on along the minus strand of NZ_NHPF01000100.1, from coordinate 103,358 downwards.
CGCCGCGCTACTTCGAGGCCGACGGCGCGGCCGTCCTCCCGGACGGGGCGCTGGCCGGCGACGGCGTGTTCCTCTTCGAGAGCCGGCTGGACGCGACGACGACGGACCTCGACTTCTCGATCTACATGCTGCCCGACTCCGGTCCCTTCCGCGACCTCATCGTCGGGAAGACGGCGCCGGCGGCGACGGCGGGGGCCGAGGCGACGGGAGACGGCGGACCGGGGGCCGGAGCCGCCGGCGAGGGCGGGAGCACCGCGGTCCCGTACGAGTCGCTGTCGACGTTCGCGTCGCTGGCGAAGCGCGGCTCGGCGAACGCCGCCGACAACATCGCGATGATGACCGGCCTCGACACGACCGTCGACGTGAGCCGCCTCCGGTTCGTCCCGCTCGCGGACGTGCCCGCGGAGGTCGGCGTCGAGCCCCACGCCGGCACCGTCTTCGAGTTGCAGGGGGAGCCGAGCGGCTACCTCGCGATACTCTTCGAGGAGGAGTCGGCCGCGGCGATCGCGGAGTCGATGCTCCCGACCGAGCCGGACGAGCCCCTCGGCGGGATGGCGGAGAACGCGCTCTGCGAGCTCGGCAACGTGATGACGAGCGGGTTCATCGACGGCTGGGCGAACGTGCTCGGCACCTCGATCAGCCACTCGCCGCCGGAGTTCGTCCACGACATCGGCTCGGCGACGATCAGCCCGCTGGTCGCCAAGCTCAGCCGCCGGCAGGACTACGGGTTCGTGATCGACGCCGCGATCCAGACGGAGGGCGTGCAGGCGCGCTGCGACGTGTACGCGCTCCCGGACGAGCGCGAACTGGCCCGGGCCCTCGACCGCCTCTCAGAGACGTGAGCCACCCCTCGTCGTCCCGCGGTCGCGGGTCGCGAGACCGCGACGGGAGCGACGGCTCCGCGAAGCGCGGCGACGGCCAAGCGCCTGGAGACGTCGGGACCGGCGGTGCGACCGAGCGCCGGATCAAGGTCGGTGTGGGCGAGCTGGCCGTCGCGACGCGGGGGGAGACGCTGACGACGAGCGGACTCGGCTCCTGCGTCGCCGTCGCCATCGCCGACGAGCGGGCGAGCGTTCGCGGCCTCCTCCACGCGATGCTGCCGACGGGCGACGAGACGCGTACGGCCGCCGCCCGTCGAGGGAAGTACGTCGACGCCGGCATCGACGCGCTCGTCGACGACCTCGTCGACGCCGGCGCGGTGCCCGGTCGATTGGAGGCGCGCGTCGCCGGCGGCGCCGAGATGCTCGACCTCACGGACGCCGTCGGTCCCCGAAACGTCGAGCGGGCCGAGCGGTGCCTCGCGTCCGCCGACGTTCCGGTCGTCGCCAGCGACGTCGGCGACGGCGTGGGCCGCACGGTCCGGTTCGTCGCCGGCGGCGGGCTCGTCGTCCGGGCGGCCGACGGGTTCGAGCGCACGCTCTGATCCGGGCGCTCGGCGCACCCGTTGAGCGAGTCGGACGACGGGCCCGCCGCGGACGTGACACGCGTTCGCCGTCCCCGAGTGTGGTGTTTTCTCACTGTTGATATTTTGAGGGGTGAATTGAAGTGTGTTCTGCGGGTCGTACTCGGTAATGGGCCTCGAACTACCGGTGTGGGGAGCTCCAACGGCCACCTGGATAGTCGCCACGCTGGGGCTCGTCGGTGCGAGCGTCCTCGACCGTTTTCTCGACGACGGCGGCTCCGACGACGACTCCGGAGGCATGGGCGGCGACGACGATCCCTTCGGCGGCGGAGGGATGGGCGGCGGCGGCGGTGGCGGCGGTAGCGGCGGTGGCGGCGGCATGGGCGACGACTTCGACGACTTCGACGGGATGGACGAGTGGGACGACGGCTTCGACGACGGCGGCGGCGGTGGCGGCGGCGGTGCCGGCGCCGACACGGACGAGCTGGAGAAGCGGCTCGACGACCTCGAGAACGAGGTCGCGTCGCTCTCCTCGACGGTGTCCACGGTCCGGTCGGAGAACGAGGAGATCTCGGCCGCGGTCGACGATATCGAGGAGGACGTCAGGAACCTGCTCGACATCTACGAGATGGTCACCCGCGGGATCAACCCCTTCGTCGACGACTCCAGCGGCTTCGACAGCGTCAGCGGCGGCGGCGAGGGGTCGTTCGGCCTCTTCGACGACGAGGAGGAGGACGACGCGGGGGACGACCTCGACGAGGACGTCGCGAACGCGGACGCCGACGGGTTCTTCGACGACGAGATGCTCGACGACGACTTCGACGACGGCGGCGACGAGTTCGGCGAGCTGGACGGGGAACCGGACGACGACCACACGGACGACGGCGACTCCGCCGACGCCTCGTCCGAGACCGCGGCGGCGGACGAGGGAGACGACATGAACGACGACGGAAAGAGCTTCAGCGAACTGAAAGAGGAGTACGACGCCGGGGAGGCCGACTGGGCCGACGAAGAGGGGGGAGACGGCGACGCGGCCGCCCCCGCGGACGAGGACCCGTTCGACGACGGGGACGCCTCGTTCGACGACGACCTCGGCGACGAGACGGATCCCTTCGACGACGACCTCGGTGACGAGACGGACCCGTTCGACGACGGGGACGACTCGTTCGACGGGGAGCCGGCGACCGACGCAGACCCCGCGACGAACGGCCACGAGCCGGACCCCGAACCGGAACCGGACCCCGAACCGGAGCCGGCGGCCGATCGCACGCGCGGCCGACAGCCCGGCGGCGATCCGGCCGAGGCGAACGGCGGCGGCTTCGAGTACGTCGGTGAGGACGACCTCTCCGGGAGCCGCGGAAAGCCGTACCTCACGGAGCTCCCCGGCGACTACGTCGGCGACCTCCTCGTGATGGAGTGGCTGGAGTTCCTCGTCTCGGAGAGCGACGTCACCGACGCGGTGCGCGCGATCAACTACTACGAGCGCATCGAGTGGGTCGGCCCGGAGGCCGCCGCGCGGCTCCGCGACTTCCTCTCCGGCTTCGGCACGATCGACCGCAACCTCGTCGACCGACCGGGGACCGATCGACTGGTCCGGGAGCACCACACTCGTAGCCTCCGGTACGTGACGCAGCTCAACGGGACGAGCGGACACCTGCTGCTGCTCGACCGGTGGGACGACCTCGCCGGGGGCTCGCTGGTCGGCGGCGGCGCGCCGCGGGTCGGCGGGCGAGACCACGGGCGGGACCGACGCGAGGAACGCGGCGGCCGGCGTCGAGACGGCTCCGAGGAGCGCCGGCACGACGGCTCCGAGGAGCGCCGGCACGACGGCTCCGAGGGGCGACGCGCGAACGGCCACGGCGACGCTGAACGGCGGGACGAGCGGTCGGGACGCGCAGAGGGGCGGACGGACCGCGGCGGCGAGCGACCCGACGGACGCGAGCGGAACGGCGGCTCCCCGCGTCCGATGAACGACCCGAACCCGCGTTCCGACCGCGCCGACCCGGCCGACGGAGGGTGGGGAGATGGGCGTTAGCGTCTCCGCGTCGACGGCCATCATCGTCGCGGGGCTGTTCTTCGCGTTCACCGCGTTCTACCCCGTCGCGGCCAACGGCTTCGACCGCGTCACCGACGCGCAACAGGGGATCCAAGAGCGCTCGCTGGAGCGGCAGAACACCGAGTTCGCCGTGACGAACGCGACGTACGACGACGGCGCGGGCGAACTGGTCGTCAACGCCACCAACGACGGCTCGGTCGGGCTGGTCGCGAGCGACGCGACGCTGGTCGTCGGCAACGAGTACGTCGACGTGGGCGGACCGAACGCGACCACGACCGTCGACGGCGACGGCGACACCGAGCTCTGGCTCGGCGGCGAGACGCTGACGGTGACGGTCGACACGACGACCGTCGACACCGCGATCACGACCGGGAGCGACCCCACTCGCGTCGTCCTCGTCGTCGAGTCCGGCGTCCGCGACGCGGCGGAGGTGAGCGCGTAGATGGCCAGCGTACCGGTCTCTCACCTCATCCTGTTCATCGCGAGCCTCGTGATCGCCGCGGGCGTCGTGGGCACGATCACGACCGGCGTCGACCGGGTGAGCGCGGCCGTCGAGGACGCCGGGATCGACGCGACCGAGCAGCTCCGGACCGACGTGACCGTCATCTCCGACGCGAGCGCCGGGGTGTACAACGAGAGCGGGAACGAGAACGTGACGCTGCTGATAAAGAACACCGGGACACAGCGCCTCAACCCGGACGGCTCCGGCGTCGACGTCGTCTTCGACGGCGCCTACGTCCCGCCGAGCGCGACGGAGGGCGAGCTCGCCTCCGCCGGAACGGGCGCGGCGTGGAGCCGCGGGGACGTCCTGCGGCTCACGATCGACACCAACCGGCTGGGCGAGACGAGCGACGGTCTTGACCCCGGAACGGACCACCGCGTGTACCTCACGGTGAACGGCGACGAGGAGCTGTTCCAGTTCCGCACGGAGGCCAACTGACATGCCTCGCACAGACAATCTGCTTTCCATCGGACTCGGCGAACGCGACCGCTTGAATAAGGAGCTCGGTGGGGGGATCCCCCGCGGCAGCATCGTCCTCATGGAGGGCGACTACGGGGCCGGGAAGAGCGCCATCTCGCAGCGGTTCGCGTACGGACTCGTCGAGGAGGGAGCGTCCGTCACGATGATGTCGACGGAGCTCACCGTCCGCGGGTTCATCGATCAGATGCACTCGCTGGAGTACGACATGGTGAAGCCGCTCCTCCAAGAGGAGCTGCTGTTCCTCCACGCCGACTTCGACTCGGGGGGCGCGTTCTCCGACGGCGACGGCGAGCGGAAGGAACTGCTCAAGCGGCTGATGAACGCGGAGGCGATGTGGAACTCCGACGTCATCTTCCTCGACACGTTCGACGCCATCTTCCGGAACGACCCGACGTTCGAGGCGCTCGTCCGGAAGAACGAGGAGCGGCAGGCCGCCCTGGAGATCATCTCCTTCTTCCGCGAGATCATCTCGCAGGGGAAGGTCGTCGTGCTCACCGTCGACCCGTCGGCGGTCGACGACGAGGCCATCGGCCCGTTCCGCTCGATCGCCGACGTGTTCCTCGAGCTGGAGATGATCGAGGTCGGCAACGACATCCGCCGGCAGATCAACGTGAAGCGCTTCGCGGGGATGGGCGAACAGGTCGGGGACACGATCGGGTTCTCTGTCCGGTCGGGTACCGGAATCGTCATCGAGAGCCGCAGCGTGGCGTGATGACGCCGCCCGCCCGCGACGGACCCGCCGTCCCGCGCGGGCGGGACGCGAACGACGGACCGCTCGCGACGGCGCGCGCGGTCAGGACCCGCGGAGGCGGCGAGTAGACCATGACCGAACACGGAACCGCGAAACCGTCGGAAGAGCTCCGCAAGGCCGCCATGCGGCGGCCCCACCTCCGGGAACACCTCCGGGAGTTCAAGCAGATCACGGGGGAGTTCCCGCAGTTCATCGAGGAGCCGAAAGGCGAGTACGAGTCGAACCGGCCGAACGTCATCTACCCGGTCGGGGGGCCGATCTACAGTCACATCTACGGCGACCTCGGACAGGACACGAAGTACTACGCCATCGAGCCGGAGATCACCGGTACCCAGGCGGAGGTCCTCACAGAGGTCAAGAACCGCCTCCTCAGGACGAGCGGGCAGCACACCGCTCCCGACAGCGAGGCCGAGTACGACGACCTCATCGAGGAGCTGTTAGAGGAGGTCACTCACATCGACGGGCAGAACGAGGGCATCCGAGGGAACCTCTCGAAGGTGCTGAACATGGGGAAGCTCTCCGTCACCGAGGAGACGTACGAGAACATTCGCTACCGGCTCAACCGCGACATCGTCGGACTCGGACCGCTCGAGCCGATAATGCGCGACCCGGCCAACGAGGACATCCACGTCATCGGCCCGAAGGAGTGCCACGTCGATCACGGCACCTACGGGATGTTGGAGACGACCGTCGACTTCGGGACGCCCCAGGAGTTCGACAACTGGCTCCGCAACATGGGCGAACGGATGGGCGACCCGCTCTCCGACTCCGACCCCATCGTCGACTCGACGCTGCCGGACGGGTCGCGTATCAACATCATCTACTCCGACGACGTGTCGCTAAAAGGCTCCTCGCTCACGATCCGGCAGGGCGACGAAGTGCCCCTGTCGATCAACCAAATCACCCACTGGGGAACGCTCTCGCCGCAGCTGTCGGCGTACCTCTGGCTCTGTCTGGAGAACGAACAGACCGTGTTCGTCGTCGGGGAAACGGCGTCGGGCAAGACGACGACACTGAACGCGATCCTGTCGTACATCCCGGACGACTCGAAGATATACACCGCGGAGGACACCGCCGAGGTCATTCCCCCGCACAACACCTGGCAGCAGCTGCTGACCCGCGAGGGCGGCGACGAGGGCTCCTCCGACGTGGACATGTTCGACCTCGTCGCCGCCGCGCTGCGGTCGCGGCCCGACTACATCATCGTGGGCGAGGTCCGTGGCGCCGAGGGTCGTATGGCGTTCCAGGCGGCTCAGACGGGTCACCCGGTCATGCTGACGTTCCACGCGTCGGATATCGTCTCGATGATCCAGCGGTTCACCTCCGAACCGATCAACGTCCCCGAGACGTTCATGGACAACGCCGACGTGGCGCTGTTCCAGAACCGCGTGAAACAGGGCGACGACGTCCTCCGCCGCGTGACGAGCGTTCAGGAGATCGAGGGGTACTCCAAGGAGATGGAGGGGGTCGTCACCCGGGAGGTGTTCAGCTGGGACCCCGTCGAAGACGACATCGTGTTCCAAGGGATGAACAACTCCTACGTCCTCGAAGAGCAGATCGCGACGCTGCTCGGCTACGCCGACACCCGCGACATCTACGACGACTTGGACTTCCGCGCGGAGCTGATCGAGCGGATGATCCAGGAGGGGATCATGGGGTACCACGAGGTGAACGAGGCGATCAACTCCTTCCAGCGCGACGGCGTCGAGGGGCTTCCCTTCGACATGCACCGGAACGTCGGGTGAACCGACCGATGAGCGAGGCTGACGTGTAATGGCGGTGAAACAGGTCGGAAACGGGCTCGCGACCGCGGCCGAGCTGACCTCGGCCGTCATGGAGTCGTACGATAAACTCGACATCTCGAAGCGGAAGTACGTCGGGCTCGTGTTGATCCCGGCGCTGCTCGTCTTCGCCGCGAGCGTCGTCGGCCTGTTCGCGCTCCCGCTCCCGTTGGCGGCGCGGGTTCCCGTCCCGATGTTCGGGGGGCTGGTGTTGGTGGCGGCGGTGATCTACCCGAAGATCTACCTCTCCAGCCTGGAGAACCAGATCGACAACCAGCTCCACCTCGTGATGACGCACATGACCGTGCTGTCGACGACGAACATCGACCGCATGGAGGTGTTTCGGACGCTCGCAAAGGAGGAGGAGTACGGGGTCGCCGCCGAGGAGATCGGCCGCGTCGTCCACCTCGTCGACACGTGGAACCAGAGCCTCGACGACGCCTGTCGCCGGCGCGCCGAGGAGGTACCCTCAGACGCGATGGCCGACTTCTTCGACCGCCTCGGCTACACGATGGGGGCGGGCCAGTCGTTAGAGGAGTTCCTCGTCTCAGAGCAGGACGTCATGCTCGCGAAGTACGAGACGGTGTACGAGTCCTCGCTGGCGAACTTAGAGGTGATGAAGGACCTGTACATGTCGATGATCCTCTCGATGACATTCGCCCTCGTCTTCGCGATCGTCCTCCCGATCCTCACCGGGAACAATCCGACCGCGACGGTGGCGGCCGTCATCGTCCTGTTCGTCTTCGTCCAGCTCGGCTTCTACGCGATGATCCGGGCGACCTCGCCGTACGACCCGATCTGGTTCCACCCGGACGAGCGCGCCCCGGGCGACCTGAAGCTGTGGGCGTCGCTCGGGGTCGGCGGCGGGCTCTCCTTCCTGATCATCGGGATCACCGCGGCCGGGATGTTCGGCTACGGCTCCGGGCTCCCCGGGCTGCTCTTCTTCGTCGACGACGTCCGGCTGCCGCTGTACCTCGCGGTCCCCATCTCGCCGCTCATCATCACGGGCGTCGTCCTCAGGCGAGAGGAACAGCAGATCACGGCCCGCGACGGCGAGTTCCCCTCCTTCGTGCGCGCGCTCGGCGCCACCGAGAGCGCCAAGCAGTCGACGACGACCGACGTGTTGACCACGCTGCGCGACAAGAACTTCGGCGACCTCTCGCCGGCGATCGAGCGGCTCTACCGCCGGCTCAACATGCGTATCAGCACCGAGGGGGCGTGGGAGCAGTTCACGTACGACACGAGGTCGTACCTCATCCAGAAGTTCTCCGAAATGTACCTCGTCGGCCGGCAGATGGGGGGAGACCCGAAGATGCTCGGCGAGCTGATATCGAAGAACATGAACGCCGTGAATCAGCTGCGTGAGCAGCGGCGACAGGCGGCGATGACGTTCATCGGCCTCCTGTACGGGATCACGGCGGCGGCGACGTTCGCTTTCTTCATCGGGCTGGAGATCGTCGCGATCCTGGCCGAGCTCACGGCCGACTTCGGGCTCGAGGAGATGGACATCGGCCAGATCGTCTACCCGGGCGCGTACGACATCCCGCTGATCGAGTACCTCCTCCTGACGGTCGTCCTCTTCAACGCCGCCCTCTCCTCGCAGATGATCCGGCGGATCGACGGCGGCAACCCCGCGAACGGCTACATCCACTTCGTGCTGCTGACGTGGCTCGGCGCGGCGACGGCGATCGCGACCCGGACGCTGGTGAACGCGATCCTGACGATTTAGGAGACGGGGCGGGCTGTCGTATGTATATACGTCGTTCTCGGCGGTACAGCGTGCGGCTCCGAGATCGCGGCCGTTCGTAGAGAAAGTTCGTTCTACCAACAGGTATTTTATGTACTGGTGATCTGGGAGCGATATGGCACTCAGTGCTCGCAACAGACTCACGGGAACAGTCAAGTCCATAAAAACGAACGACGTCATGGCAGAAGTGGTCATCGAACTGCCCGACGGACAGGCGATCGCGTCTACTATCACTCGGTCATCCGCCGATCGGCTCGATCTCGCCGAGGGCGACGAGGTTCAGGCTGTTATCAAGGCCAGCGAAGTGATGGTCAATAAGGATTGAAGCCGCACCCTCCGACTGAGAACCGTTCGAACTGCGGGCACCCACCAGTCAGTACGCGCTCTTCAGTAACCGGGGTTTCAGCGTTATCTCTGAAGACGGATTTCAACAGCGTCCAAGACTCCGTTCGGCGTCTATCGCTCGAACAGGACCGGTTCGGGGACGCCCTCGTCGGCCGCCTCGCGCCACGACCGACTCGGCGTCCACCCGAACAGCCGCTCGGCCGTCGCGACCGCGTAGGCGCCCCGCTCGTCGCCCTCGGCGAGCGCGCTCTCGTCGACGGCGCAGTCGTTCGGAATCGCACCGTACGACTCCCGCAGGAGGCCGAGTAGGGGCCGACCGAGCGCGTTGTCGGCGGCGACGCAGTTGACCGCCTCGTGGGACCCCGGAGCCACCGCCGGGTCGGGCCCCGCGGTCTCCGCGAGCGCCGCCGCGACGAGGTCGGCGACGTCGCGGGCGTCGACGTACGACCAGAAGTTGCCGGCGCCGGCGTCCAGATCCCCGACGTACTCGTCGCTCCGACAGGCGTACGCGCCGGGGTACTGGATCCACGACGGCCGGATGGAGACCGCCGGGACGCCCTCGCGGCGCGCGACCGCGCCGGCGGCCGCCTCCGCCGTCACCTTCGAGAGCCCGTACGGGTCCTCCGGGCGGAGCGGGTGGTCCTCGGTGATCGGCAACTCCTCCGGAAACGGCGTCGGATCGGCGAAGAAGAAGCCGTACGCGCCGTCGCTCGACGCCTGCACGACCCGGGCGTCGACGCGACCGGCGGCGTCGAGGACGTTCTTCGCGGCGCGGACGTTCGTCTCGAACACGCGACCGTCGGGGTAGGTGCCCGCGACCGGGATCGCCGCCCAGTGGACGACCGCGTCGGGGTCGACCGCGTGGACGACGTCGAGCGCCTCGCCGCGATCGGCGAGGTCGGCCGCGCGGAACGAGACGTTCGGGACCGGGTCGGCGTCGAGGCCCGGGTGGTCGTAGTCGACGACGACGACCTCGTAGTCGCCGGCGAGTCGGTCGACGACCCAGCGCCCGGAGGCGCCGCGGCCGCCGGTGACGAGGACGGTCTCCATGCGGGCGGGTCGGCGCGGCGGCGGAAAAACGCACCGTCGTCCGGCGACCGAGCGGCCGCGGCGTCGCTCCGGGAACCCCGGCAGGCTTTAATCCGACGAACGGTAAAACTCGGGTATGGAATGGAAGACCGACTGGGGACTCCGTGGGCGGATGGCGTTCACGATGTTCCTCCTCTTCGCCCTCTACGTCGTCTTCGTCGGCGTGCTCACCGTATACTTCGGCGACTTCCTGTTCCCGCTGGTCATGCTCGGCGGGTTCGCGATCGCCCAGTACTTCTTCAGCGACAAGCTCGCCCTGCGGAGCATGGGCGCCCGCGAAGTGAGCCCCGACGAGTACCCCGACCTCCACCGGCGGGTCGAGCGACTGAGCCAGCAGGCCGACCTCCCGAAGCCGACGATCGCGGTCGCGGACACGCAGGTGCCGAACGCGTTCGCGACCGGCCGGAACAAGAAGAACGCGACCGTCGCGGTGACGACCGGGCTGCTCCGATCGTTAGACGAGGACGAGCTCGACGGCGTGCTCGCCCACGAGCTCGCGCACGTGAAGAACCGCGACGTGATGGTGATGACCATCGCCTCGTTCCTCTCGACGATCGCCTTCTTCATCGTCCGGTGGGGATGGCTGCTTGGCGGGAACAACCGTCAGGGCGCGCCCGTCATCGTCGCGGTGCTCGTCTCCATCGTCGTCTGGATCGTCTCGTTCCTGTTGATCCGCGCGCTCTCGCGGTACCGCGAGTACTCCGCCGACCGGGGCGCCGCGCTGATCACGGGGAAGCCCGGTGCGCTCGCGTCGGCGCTGATGACGATCGACGGGCGGATGGACCGCGTGCCGGAGGAGGACCTCCGCCAGGAGGCGGAGATGAACGCGTTCTTCATCATCCCGATCAAGGCGGGGTTCGTCGGCAAGATCGCCTCGACGCACCCGTCGACCGAGAACCGCATCGAGCGGCTCCGGGACCTCGAGCGCGAGATGGAGACGGCCTGATTCGGGCCCGGTCGCTCGCCGCGGGACGGCGAGCCGGAAGCGATCCCCAAGGCCGCGGGCCGGAAGCGACCCTCCGCCGTTATCACTCGTCCGTCGGTCGACGAGACAGTCGAAGAGCCGGAGTCGCGACGCCGCCGTCGCGGCCGGAAATCCCTCCCGTCTCAGTTCGTATATGACAGACATTGGTACATCATCGTACTATTATACGTTCGAATTCGTTGGGGCGTAAGTGACGGCGAAACAAAAAGATAGATCGGACGTGAGCGACACAGCTCGGATCGGTCCGTCGCGTTTTATAGGCCCGATACACGGTACTGAGACACTCACGGTGCGAACGGAGGCCGACGAGAGACGACTGGTGATCGCCGCCGGTCGTCGCTCTCCGTAGCGTTGCGAAGAGTGTTGAAAAGCGGCCGTTGGCGGTGAAGTCGTCGTTTGAGGTCTCAGAGCAGATCGAGGGCGTAAACACCGTCGCGAGCGGAGCGATTAATTTCAGCTCCGTAATGTTCACCCGATCGTGACACACTTATGAATCACGTGCTGAGGACCCGATTCGGTGTCGGGGGTCCGGTTCGGACGGGGCGGATCGACTATCCGGAGCCGAGTTAAGATAACAAAAGTACTCCTGTTATTTTGAGCCGCGACAAGAGATCGGGCGGTTCACGGATGACCGATAACGGCGTTCTATCATATCGAACGAACGGACGCCGCGAACGGACGGACGCCGCGTACGGACGAGCACCGCGAACGGCCGGGCGCGGCGCTACGTGTGCGCGATGTTGAGTTCGAGTTCGTTCGCCGCGCCGAGCAGGAGGTCCGGGATCTCGGACTCGAGTCGATCCCCGTTCAGGCGGTGCGAGGGGCCGGTGACGCTGAGCCCGCCGATCACCTCGCCGTCCGGGTCACAGATCGAGACGCCGACGGCGTGGGTACCGCGGAGCGACTCCTCCCTGTTGAAGAAGTAGCCGCGCTCGCGTCCCGCCTCAATCTCCGCGCGGAGCTCGTCCGGGTCGGTGACGCTGTGTTCCGTCACCGGCTCGAACGACATGCGTTCGAACATGTCGGACAGTTCGGGCTCCGGAAGCTCGGCGAGGATCGCCTTCCCGGCCGACGCCGCGTACAGCGGAATGCGGCTGCCGATCCCGGGGTCGGTGCGGACCGCCCGGTCCCCGACGGCCCGCGCGAGGTACACCGCCTTCCCGTGTTCCTCGACGAAGAACTGGGCGCGCTCCCCGGTGACCTCCGCGATCTCCTCGACCTTCTGGCGCACGAGGTCGTACCCGCGGTAGCCGCTCCGTGCGGTGACGCCGATCTCGAGGAACCGGAGGCCGACGTGGTACCCCCCGTCGCGCCGGACGACGTAGCCGAGGTCCGCTAGGGTGTGGAGGTGTCGGTGCACCGTGCTCTTCGCGTAGTCGAGTTCGGCCGCCAACTCGGCCAGGGACGCGCCGTCGTTCTCGACGAGGCGTTGCACGACGTCGAACATCGTTTCGGCGGTCCGTACCGCGTCTTTTTCCGGCGTATCGGCGTCTTTCGGCCCTCCGTTCATACTCACGCGTCGGACTCCAAGTATAAAAGCGTTCGATTACGTCGAACGTTTTTTGACGGTCGCTGCCGCCTCTCGGCGACGGAGCGGGACCGCCGCGCGACCGCCTGCCCCTACGCGTAGGTTTAATCCGGACGACCGTCTGCGGCCATGCGTGGTATCCCGCTCGTCGATCGCCGGAGCCGACTCGGGGATCGTCCGAGAGCGACCCTTCCAGCTGCTGCTTCTAATCAACGTCCTCCCGCCGCTCGGCACCGCGCTCCTCTCGCCCGTGCTCGGATCGCTCGTCGAGCCGCTCGGGGCGTCGACGGCGAACATCGGGCTCATGATGTCGGCGTTCACCGCGCCGTCGATCGTCGTCATCCCGATCGCGGGCGTGATCTCCGACCGATACGGGCGGCGGCCGGTGTTGCTCTTCGGACTCGTCTGGTTCGGGCTCACCGGCACCGCCATCGCCTTCGTCTCCGCCTTCGCCGCGGCGCTCGCCCTGCGCGCGCTCCAAGGGATCGGGTTCGCCGCGCTCACGCCGATCATCATCACCAGCCTCGGCGACCTGTACGCGGGCACGAAGGAGGCGACCGCGCAGGGGCTCCGGTTCACCGGCTCCGGGCTGTCGCAGACGGCGTTCCCGCTGGCCGCCGGGGTGCTCGTCGGGATGGCGTGGCAGTACCCGTTCCTGCTGTACGCCGTCGCCTTCCCGATCGCGGCGGTCGTCTACCTGTACTTCGAGGAGCCGCTCGATAGCGAGGCGGCGGACGATGGTTCGGAGGCGGGGATCCGGGCGCAGATCGGAGACATGCGCGCGCTCGTCGCGCACCGCCGGGCGTGGACGATGGTCGTGGCGCGCGGGAGCGCGAACGTCGCGTGGTTCGGCTTCCTCACGTACAACTCGATCCTCGTCGTCGACGTGCTCGGCTACACGCCGGCGGAGGCGGGGGTCCTCGCGGCGGTCGCGAGCCTCACGTACGCGCTCGCCGCGACGCAGGCCGGGCGGATCGCCTCCCTGTTCGACGACCGGCTCTACCCGCTCGTCGCCACGAACCTGTCGATGGGCGCCGGGCTCGCGCTCGCGTTCCTCGCGCGATCGTTCGCGGTCGCCGCCGTCGGCGTCGTGTTCATGGGGATCGGGTTCGGGCTCGTGCTCTCCATCTACCGGAGCGTCATCACGACGCTCCCGCCGCCGGACCTCCGGGGCGGTCTGGTCAGCCTCGGCGAGGGGAGCGGGCGCGCGGCGGCGACGGCGACCCCGGTTGTCATGGGCGTCGCCGTCGCGGTCGCGACCCGCCCGCTCGGGTTCGAGGCGGCGGTCCGCGCGGTCGGCGCCGGCACCGGCCTCGTCGGCGCGGGCGTCGGGATCGGCTGCCTGCTCCTGATGAGCGCGTCGCCGCCGATCCGGATGGGGGAGTAGCTCCGGGGGACCGCGACGGACGCGGGCCGACGCCGCCGACGACCGCGACCCCGGGTACTTTGTCGACCGACCGCGACGCGTGGAGCATGTCCACTATCGACGTCGCGGTGCTCGACCACGACGCGCACGGAATCCCGGCGGCCGACTACGCGGAGATTCTCGACCGACGCCTCCCCGACCGGGAGGTGCGCCTCGCCGCGACGCCCGACGACCACCGGCGCTACCTGCGGGAGGCCACCGTCGTTGCCGGGAAGTACATCGACGCCGAGGAGGTGGCGGCCGCCGAGAACCTGCGGCTGTTCGCGTGCAACGCCGCCGGCGTCGATCACCTGCCGCTGGACGCGCTCGCCGATCGCGGCGTCGCGGTGACGAACGCGTCGGGCGTCCACGGCCCGAACGTCGCCGAGCACGTGCTCGGCTGGGTGCTGACGTTCGCGCGGCGACTCGACGAGGGGCGCCGCCGCCAGCGGCGCCGGGAGTGGCGCCGCTTCCAGTCGTTCACGGAGCTCGCCGGCAGCACCGTGACCGTCGTCGGGCTGGGCTCGATCGGCGAGACCGTGGTCGAGCGGTTCGAGGGGTTCGACGTCGACACGGTCGGCGTCCGCCACACCGTCGAGGACGAGGGACCGACCGACGACGTGGTCGGCTACGACGACCTCGCGGACGTCCTGCCGGGGACCGACGTGCTCGTCCTCGCGTGTCCGCTCACGGAGACGACAGAGGGGCTGATCGGCGAGCCCGAGCTCGACGCGCTGCCGACGGACGCGATCGTCGTCAACGTCGCGCGCGGCGGCGTGATCGACACGCCGGCGCTCATGGACGCGCTGCGGGCGAACGCGCTCCACGGGGCCGCGCTCGACGTCACCGACCCCGAGCCGCTCCCGAGCGACCACGACCTGTGGGGGTTCGAGAACGTCTTCCTGACGCCCCACGTCGCGGGCCACACGCCGAAGTACTGGGAGCGCTGCGCCGACGTCCTCGTCGAGAACCTCGAGCGGGTCGCCGAGACCGGCGAGTACAAGGGGCTCAGGAATCAGGTCGTTTAAAAAGGCGCCGTCGGAGACGGAGCGAGCGCCGGACTACTGGTACGCCTGTATCCCCGTGATGTCCTCGCCGAGGATCAGCGTGTGGATGTCGTGGGTGCCCTCGTAGGTGTAGACGGTCTCCATGTTCGCCATGTGACGCATCGGCGAGTAGTCGGCGGTGATCCCGTTGCCGCCGAGCATCTCGCGGGCGATCCGTGACTGGTCGCGCGCCATCCGGACGTTGTTGCGCTTGGCCATCGAGACGTGTTGCGGGCGCATCTCGCCCGCCTCCTTGAGGTCGGCGAGCCGGTGGGCGAGCAGCTGCGCGAGCGTGATCTGCGTCGCCATCTCCGCGAGCTTCTGCTGTTGCATCTGGAAGCCGCCGATCGGCTTCCCGAACTGCTCGCGGTCGGTGGCGTACCCCTTGGCGACCTCGAAGCAGTCCTGCGCGGCGCCGACCGCGCCCCACGCGATGCCGTAGCGGGCCTGCGTCAGGCACGACAGCGGCCCCTTCATCCCCTCGACGCCGGGGAGGCGGTTCTCGGCGGGGACGCGGACGTCCTGGAGGCTGATCTCGCCAGTGATCGACGCGCGCAGGCTGAGCTTCTCGTCGATCTTGTTGGTGGTGACGCCGTCGCGGTCGGTCTCGACGAGGAACCCGCGCACGGGGTTCCCGTCCTCGGTGCGGTCCTTCGCCCAGACGACGGCGACGTCCGAGATCGGGGAGTTCGTGATCCACGTCTTCGACCCGTTGAGCACGTACCCGTCACCGTCGGCCTCGGCGCGCGTCTCCATCGCGGAGGGGTTCGAGCCGTGCTCGGGCTCGGTGAGCCCGAAGCAGCCGACCGCCTCGCCGGTGCCGAGCTTCGGCAGCCACTCGTCTTTCTGCTCGTCGCTTCCGAAGGCGTGGATCGGGTACATCACCAGCGCGCCCTGCACGCTCGCCATCGAGCGGAGCCCGGAGTCGCACGCCTCCAGCTCGCGCATCAGCAGGCCGTACGCCGTCTCGCTGACGCCGGGGAGACCGTACCCCTCAAGATTCGGCGCGTAGAATCCCATCTCGCCCATCTTCGGGATGAGTTCTTCCGGGAACGTGCCGTCGATCCAGTGCTGGCCGATGTCGTCGACCTCGCCGTCGATGAACGACCGGGCGGAGTCGACGAGCATCCGCTCCTCCTCGGACAGAGTCGACTCCATGTCGAAGTAATCGAGCATACGATCGCTTGCGATCCCAAGGATAAATAAGTATACTCTTGGCCGGCGAGCGGCTGGGATCGCGGGTCGCTTCGCGTGTCGATTCGCGGGTCGGGGCGAGTCGAGAGCGCGCCTGCGACGGGCGCGGCTCAGAACCCGTCGGTCCCCTCGAGAAGGTGCGCCTCGACGACGTCCATATCGAGCTCGATCCCGAGCCCGGGGGCCTCCGGCACCGCGATTCGCCCGTCCTCGATCAGCGGCTCGTCGCGCGCCAGCAGGTCGTCCCACCAGTCGACCTCCAGGGCGTGGTACTCCAGCAGGTCGAAGTTCGGCGTGGCCGCGCCGAGGTGGACGCAGGCCATCGTCCCCACCGGGCTACAGACGTTGTGCGGGGACATCGGCATGTAGTTCTCCTCGGCGCGGTCGGCGATCCGCGTCGTCTCCGTGAGCCCGCCGACCGTCGCCGGGTCGGGGGTGACGACGTCGACGCCGTGCTCGTAGATCAGGTCCGACAGCTCGAAGACGCGGAACCGGTTCTCGCCGGTCGCGACCGGCGTCCGCGTCGCCTTCGTCACCTCCTTCTGGGCGTCCATGTTCTCCGGCGGGATCAGGTCCTCCAGCCACATCAGGTCGAACTCCTCTAACTCGTGGGCGAGCCGCTTCGCGCTCTCGACGGAGTAGTCCCAGTGGCAGTCGAACGCGAGGTCGACGTCGTAGCCGATCTCCTCGCGCACGGCCGCGACGATTTCCTTCTTCTCTCGGATCGCCGCGTTCGTCAGGCGCCCGTTGTACGGGTCGTTCTCGTTGTCGGCCGGCAGGTCGAGGTCGAACTTCAGCGCCGAAAAGCCCATGTCGGTGACGCGGGCGGCCTCGGCGGCGTACGCCTCGGGGGAGTACGCCTCGGCGTCGGCGTAGGCGGTCGCGCCGTCCTCGACCGCGTACGCCTCGCCGGCGTGGCAGTCGCAGTAGAGCCGGACCTCGTCGCGGTACTTCGAGCCGAGCAGCTGGTAGACGGGGAGGCCGAGGATCTTCCCGGCGGCGTCCAACAGCGCGATCTCGATGCCGGAGGCCGCGGTGACGACCTTCCCGGTCGTGCCGCCGTGGCCCGACATCTCTTGGAAGATGTACCGAACCAGGCGCTCGACGTCGAGGGGGTTCTCGCCGACGAGGAACCGGTTCGTGTACTCGACGAGCTCCGGGACGCCGCCGCCGCGGTACGCCTCGCCGATGCCGGTGACGCCGGCGTCGGTCTCCACTCTGATCAGGTTCCACTCGAAGTTCCCCTCGACGACGCAGGCGTCGAGGCCGGTGATCTGTACGTCTCGGTCCGGGTCGCGGGTGTCGATCTGGTCTGAGTAGTCTCGCATGTGTCTGGTTGAGTGATATTTGTCGGGGTCAGTCGTCTCTGAATCGCTCCAGCGCGTCCTCGTCGAGCGGCACGCCGTGGCCGGGGCGGTCGGGGAGGTCGATCATCCCGTCGTCGCCGGGCGTCACGGGGTCGGCGACGACGTCGTCGAACGCCTTCACGTCCATGTCGCGGTAGAAGTACTCCACCCAGAGGCCGTTCTCGATGGCCCCGAGCAGCGACGCGTGGATGTTCCAGTTGTAGTGGGGCGCGATGGGGATGTCGTACGCCGAGGCGTGGTTCGCGATCTTCAGCCACTCCGTGACCCCGCCGCAGACGGTGACGTCGGGCTGGAGGATCGTCGCCGCGCCCGTGTCGGCGAGGCGGGCGAAGTTGTGCCGCGTCCCCTCCAGTTCGCCTGTGGCGACGGGGTAGTCGATCCCGTCGTTCACCTCGGCCATCGTGTCGACGCGGTCGATCATCACGGGCTCCTCGATGAAGTACGGGTCGTACGGCTCGAACGCCCGGCAGTTGCGGAGCGCCTCGGTGCTGGATCCCCAGACGCCGTTGGCGTCGAGCAGGAGGGTACGCTCGTCGCCGATCTCGTCGCGCACCGCGGCGACGCGCTCGGCCTCCTCGTCGGCCGACAGGCGCCCGACCTTCATCTTCACGACGTCGTGGCCCTCGTCGAGGTAGCGCCGCATCTCGTCACGGAGCGCCTCGTGGCCCTTGTCGTCGCGGTAGTAGCCGCCGCTGGCGTACGACGGGACCGACTCCGAGTGCCCGCCGAGCAGCTTGTGGAGGGGCATGTCGGCCGCCTTCGCCTTCGCGTCCCAGAGCGCGATGTCGACCGTGGAGATGGCGCGCAAGAAGAGACCGGTCCGACCGATCTGGACGTTCCCCTCGTACATCTCGTGCCACAGGCGCTCGGTGTCGCGGGGGTCCTCGCCGACGAGGATCGGTTCGAGCAGCGACTCGACCGCGTCGGCGATGAGGCCGGCCCCCTCGTACCCCAGCGAGTAGCCGACCCCCTCGTGACCGGTGTCCGTTCGCACGTACGTGATCGCGTGGTCCCGGTAGGTGAGCGTCCGGTTGGAGAAGGAGACGGGCGACTCCAGCGGCAGCTTGATCGGGAACGACTCGACTTCGGTTATCTGCATACGTGCAGCGGCGTCACACGGGTACAAGTAGACCCCCGTATCGGCAACACTCTCAGGCGCGGTGCCGACCGCAGCCGCGCCGACCACCCGCAGTTTTTGTATCGTCGCCACGAGGAGGCCCACATGGAGTTCCCCGACCGATCCGACGTCGACGGGCTCATCGACCCGCAGCCGCTCCCGGGGTTCGCGCGGGTGCGGTACGAGCCGGAGACCGAACGCCTCGACGACCCCGTCGGGGCGGCGCGCGAGGCGCTCGGCTCGCTCGACCTCGACGGCCTCCCCGCGGGCGCGACCGTGGCCGTCGGGGTCGGCAGCCGCGGGATCGACCGGATCGACGAGGTCGCGGCGGCGGTCGTCGACGAGGTCGCCGAGCGCGGGTTCGACCCCGTGGTCGTCCCCGCGATGGGCAGCCACGGCGGCGCGACCCCCGAGGGGCAGCGCGAGGTGCTGGAGGCGCTCGGGATCACGGAGGAGACGGTCGGCGCCCCGATCGACGCGCGGATGGCCGCCGAAGCGCTGGCGACGGCGCCCGTGGGCGACGTCGACATGCCGGTGTACTTCTCGGAGGCGGCGCTCGCGGCCGACGCCGCCCTCGTCGTGAACCGCGTGAAGGCCCACACCAACTTCACCGGGCCGATCGAGAGCGGGCTCGCGAAGATGACCGTCGTCGGGCTCGGCAAGCAGCGCGGCGCCAAGTCGTTCCACTCGACGGCGATCGCCGAGGGGTACGTCGAGACGCTGACCGCCGCGCTCGACGTTATCGAGCGCGAGACGCCGCTGATCGGCGGGATCGCGCTCGTCGAGAACTTCGAGGAGGAGGTCGGGCACCTAGCGGCCGTCCCCGCGGGGTCGTTCCTCGACCGCGAACCGGAGCTGTTGGAGCGCGCGTACGAGGAGATGCCGACGCTCCCGATCGACGACGTCGACCTCCTCGTCATCGACGAGATCGGCAAGGAGATATCCGGCGCCGGGATGGACACGAACGTCATCGGGCGCTACCGCGTCCTCAACGCGCCCGACCCCGAGACCCCCGACATCGACCTCATCTACGTGCGGGGGCTGACCGAGGCGACGAAGGGGAACGGCAACGGGATCGGCCTCGCCGACCTCACCCGGCGGGCCGCGGTCGACCAGCTCGACCTGAAGAAGACGTACGCGAACGCGCTCACGAGCGGGTCGCTCTCGAAGTCGAAGCTCCCCGTGGTGGCGCCCGACGACGAGTTCGCGCTCCGGACCGCGCTGGCGGCGCTCGGGGGGTACGATCCCGAGACCGTCCGGATCGTCTGGGTCCGGAACACGCAGGACCTCGGGGAGCTCCTGGTCTCCGACGCCGCCGTCGACGACCTCCCGGAGGCGGCGACGGTGGTCGGCCGCGAGACGGTGGGGTTCGACGACGGGACGGCGGGGTTCGAGGACGCGGCGGGTGAGGTCGACGCCGAACCGGCGACCGACCCGTCGGGCGGTCCGGACGCATAGCGCCCCGACCGCGGTCGCCTCGTCCGACGGATTCCCGTCCCCTTGCCTGTAGGGAAACGTTTTCACGCCGCACTCGGGATGGGTGAGGCATGGACCTACAGATCGACGGGAACGCGGCCCTCGTCACGGCGTCGTCCAGCGGACTCGGCAAGGCATCGGCGAAGGCGTTGGCCCGCGAGGGCGTCGACGTCGTCATCAACGGCCGCGACGAGGAGCGGCTGGCGGCCGCGAAAGAGGAGGTCGAGGCGGTCGCGACCGGCGAGGTCGTCGCGCAGTCCGCCGACCTGACCGACGCCGACGAGGTCGCGGCGCTCGTGGAGACGACCGTCGACGAGTTCGGCACGATCGACCACCTGGTGACGAGCGCGGGCGGCCCGCCCTCGGGCGCATTCCTCGACACCGACGACGAGGACTGGCAGCACGCCTACGACCTGCTCGTGATGAGCGTCGTCCGGCTGGCGCGGGAGTCGTACCCGCACCTCAAGGAGGGCGACGGCGGCACGATCGTCAACATCACCTCCCGGAGCGTGAAGGAGGCAATCGACAGCCTCGTGCTGTCGAACGCCGTCCGGATGAGCGTCATCGGGTTGGAGAAGACGCTCTCGAAGGAGTTCGCGCCGGAAGTGCGCGCGAACGCCGTCCTGCCCGGCCCCCACGAGACGAGCCGCATCCGCGACCTCGTCGAGGCCGCCGTCGAGCGCGGCGACTACGACTCCTACGATGAGGGGCTCGACGACTGGGCCGGGAACCCGCTGGAACGCATCGGCGACCCGATGGAGCTCGGCAACACCGTCGCGTTCCTCTCGTCGCCGAAGTCCGGCTACGTCAACGGCACCGCGCTCCCGATCGACGGCGGCTCGACCGGAGCGAACTTATGAACCCGGTCCCGTTCGACGAGGCGGAGACGTACGAGCCCGAGGAGGGCTGGCGGCGCGTGGCGATGGCGGGCAGCGACCGGTTCTCCTTCGAGTGGTTCGAGAAGCCGCCGGGCCACAGCTCGCCGATGCACGACCACGAGAACGAGCAGGTGTGCCTCTGTCTGGAGGGCGAGCTCACGGTCGCGACCGAGGACGACTCGGTCACGCTCCAGAAGAACGACTCCGTCCTGCTGGAGTCCAACGAGGCCCACCGGGTCGAGAACACCGGAGACGAGCGCGCCGTCGGCCTCGACGTGTTCGCGCCCGGGCGCTCGTTCGACTTCTGGACGGACCGCGAGGGGTGAGATGAACGGAGCGACCCCCCGATGAAGTACCTCGCACGCACGGCGACCGGCGACCCCCTGCTCGGCGGCGACGAGGGGTACGTCCCTCTCGGCGCCGTCGAACCGGATCTGGAGAGCGTCCGCGACGCGCTCCCCCGGGCGGCCGCGGGGACGCTCGGCGACGTCGCCGACGCGACCGCCGACCCCGTCCCGGCGGCGGACGTGACGTTCGGCGCTCCCCTGGCGTCGTTCGGGAAGCTGTGGGGGATCGGGCTGAACTACGAGGAGCACGCCGGCGACCTCGACGAGGAGCGCCCGACGGAGCCGGCGAGCTTCATGAAGCCGCGGTCGGTCCTGACGGGGCCCGGCGGTCCGATCCGACTGCCGCCGGAGTCGCAGAGCGAGCGGGTGACCGCCGAGGCGGAGCTGGCCGTCGTCATGGGCCGAACGTGCCGGAACGTCGACGAGGGCGACGTCGACGACGTGATCGCGGGGTTCCTGCCCGTGATCGACATGACCGCCGAGGACGTCCTCCAGCGGAACCCGCGCTTCCTCACGCGGGCGAAGAGCTACGACACGTTCCTCGTGCCCGGCGCCGCGCTCGCGGTGCCGGAGGAGCCGCTCGACCTGGAGCCGCTCTCGGTGCGGACCGAGGTCAACGGCGAGGTGCGGGCGGAAAACGAGATCCGGAACATGCTGTTCCCGCCGGCGGAGATCGTCTCGTTCCACTCCGACGTGATGACGTTAGAGCCGGGCGACCTGTTCAGCACGGGGACGCCCGGCGCGGCGCCCATCGACCCCGGCGACGAGGTGCGGGCGGTCGTCGAGTCGATCGGCGCGGTCGACGCGCCGGTGACGCGGTAGGCGGTCGGCGCGGTAGGCGGTCGGCGTGGTAGGCGGTCGGCGTGTCGACCGGGGGGCGGCGTCCGCCGACCGCGCCGCCGGCAGCCATCTTTATTACCCGCTGTTCGGTTAGGTGTCGATATGTACCGCGTACTGCTCCCCGTCGGCGGGGACGTCGAGCACGTACTGGCCGCGGCTGACGCCGTCGCGTCGCTGCCGAACGCCGCCGACGAGGTCGAGGCGGTGATACTCAACGTCTACGAGGGGTTCGAGGTCAGCGGCGAGGGCGGCCGCGTCGACTCCGAGGACGTGTGGAACGAGGAGAACTACCCGGAGGCCGTCGGGACCGTCGAGGACCGGCTGGCGGAGGCCGGCGTCGAGACGGCCAGGCGGCGCGAGCACGGCGACCCCGCCGAGACGATCATCGAGGTCGCCGCGGAGCTCGACGTCGACAACATCACGATGAGCGGGCGGCGCCGGAGCCCGACCGGCAAGATGCTGTTCGGGAGCACGACCCAGTCGGTGCTGCTCGCGGCCGACCGTCCGGTGACGGTGATCCTCGAGGACTAAGTCGGCGGCCGCGACGTGTTCGACAGGGTTCACGGCGTGGAGTATTCTCTCCGTTTAAACTGAAACAAACAGGTACATTGTTAATGATCGACCGAATGTACACGGTTGAGCATGGCAGATAACTCAGTCAATCGGCGCAAGTTCCTGTACGGCACGGGCGCGGTAGGTATCACCGGACTCGCGGGTTGTGCCGGCGGCGACGGCGGAGACGGCTCCGACGGCTCCGACGGTTCTGACGGCTCCGACGGCTCCGACGGTTCTGACGGTTCTGACGGCTCCGACGGGTCGGACGGCTCCGATGGCGACGACAGCGCGGAGCTCTCGCTCCGAGTCGGGACGTCCGCCGGCGGGACGCAGGACGTCGGGCTCGCCGTCGAGCGCGCGGTGAGCCAGGAGAGCGACACGCTCGACTACTCGACCATCGAGAGCCCCGGCTACATCGGGACCATCTATCGGATGGCACAGAACCAGTTCAACGCCGGCATCACCGACAACAACTCGCTCAACAAGGCGCTCGACGACCGCGGCCGGTTCGCCGAGCAGTCGGTGTCCCGAATCCCCCAGTACGGGTTCGCCGCGTTCCCGTACAGCATCTACATCGTCGCCCGCGACGGCACGGGCATCGAGACGTTCGACGACCTCGCCGGCGCGAACGTCTACCCCGCCGAGCCGGGGTACTCGACGCGCGCGACGACCCTCGACGTCTGGTCGCAGGACCCGACCGCGGACGTCTACGACCAGATGAACATCCAGGACATGGGCGTCGGTGACGCGCCCGGCGCGATGGAGGAGGGCACCATCGACGCGTCCATCGCGTACGGCTCGCCGGGCGTTCGGTACACCGGCTTCGTTCAGGAGATGGCCTCCCGGGTCGACCTCCACTACGTCGAACCGACGGACGCGCTCATCGAGTCCGCGGAGTCGTACTCCGGCGCCGGCACGACCCGGACGTCCTACAGCGACTGGGAGATCGCGGGCACGGACATCGGCACCGACGAGGTGTTCACCTGGGACCTCGAGGTCAACTACACGTTCAATCCCGAGGCCAATCCCGACGCCGTCTACGAGCTGTGCCGCGTCGTCGACGAACACAACGACGTCGTCAACGACGGCGAAGCGCAGTTCAACGACTTCGGCGGCACCGCGGACATGCTCGCCTACGCGCAGGAGCGCATCCCGGTCCACGCCGGTGCCGTCCAGTACTACAAGGACAACGACGCCTGGGACGACAGCCTCCAAGAGGGCGACACGGCGTAACCCCTCCCGAGGCGTAGTTCCGACTGGCGAACCGGGATCCAACTAATATTTTACTACAAACAAACGCATACCCAAACATGGCTACACAATCCGAACGGCAGACCGGTCCCGCGGGGTGGCTACGAGGCCTCGACATCGGCGTCACGCTCACGGCCGTCCTGTTCTGGGCGGTCGTCCTCTGGTGGGCGTCCACCCAGCAGTGGTCGCCGGTCAAGTACGCCGTGCTGTTCGTCGGCGGCATCATGACGGTGTACGCGCTCAACGAGACCCGCGAATCGATCGAAGAAGGCAGCCGGATAGACGCCTTGGTGTTGCTACCGGCGGCCGGCGTGCTCATCACGGCGTCGTTCTACTTCTTCCTGAACTTCGAGATGGTGTATCTCCTGCGTCAGGGGTTCGCCAGCGAACACGAGTACATGCTCGCGCGACTCATCATCATCTCGCTGCTGTACCTCACGTGGCGCGAGTTCGGGAACCTCTTCCTCGGGCTCGTTATCAGCGTGATGCTGTACGCGATGTTCGGCGACGCCGTTCCGGGCGTCCTCGGACACGCCGGGATGAACCAGCTGACGCTCCTCCAGGCGACGGTCACGGACCTGTACGGGTTCTACGGCTCGCTGACGCAGCTGACCGCGTCCTGGATCGCGCCGTTCCTCCTGTACGCCGGGCTGTTGTTCGCGTACGGCGCGTTCGACCTGATCCTCCGACTCGCCATCGTCGCGGCCGGCCGCATCCGCTCGGGCGTGGCCCAGACGGCCGTGCTCTCCTCGGCGGTCATCGGCTCTATCAACGGCTCGTACACGGCGAACGCCGCCATGACGGGGTCGTTCACGATCCCGACGATGAAAGAGAGCGGGATGTCCGGCCACCGCGCGGCCGGCATCGAGGCCGTCGCCTCGACTGCAGGACAGGTGCTCCCGCCGGTCATGGGCGCCTCCGCGTTCGTGATGGCGTCGTACCTCGGCGTGGCGTACCTCAACATCGTCGTCGCGGGGCTGGTCCCCGCGGCGATCCTGGTCACGTCGATCGCCATCGCGGTCCACTACACCGCGATCAGCGACTCCAGCGACCAAGACATGGAGTTCTCGGAGTTCTTCGACGAGACGCTATCGCGCAACGAGAAGATCGCCGAGGCGCTGCGGTTCGGCATCCCGTTCGGCGTCCTGATCTACTACCTCGGCTTCGCCCAGTACACGGTGATGACGTCGGCGATGTACACCGTGTTCGCGATGATGCTCACGGGCGTTCTGATGCCGCCGCTCCAGCGGCTCGTCGACAGCTCGGATGTCTCGCCGGTCTCGGAGTTCGTCACGCAGATCAAGAACACGATTCACGGCTTCCGGCGAGGGGCCATCATCCTCGCGCCCATCGCCATCATCCTCGTGGTCATCAGCGGCGTCGTGAACCTGTTCTCGACGACCGGCGTTCCCGCGAAGATCGCGCTGCTGATGATCAACCTCTCCGGCGGGGTCCTGCTGTTCGCGGTGCTGCTCGGGATGGCCGTCGCCATCGTGATGGGCGTCGGGATGCCGACGGTGGCCGCCTACGTCATCGTGGCTATCCTCATCGTCCCGACGTTCGTCTCCGAGTTCGGCGTCGCGGAGATCACCGCTCACTACACGATGTTCTACGCGGCCATCTTAGCGGGCATCACGCCGCCGGTGGCGACGGCGGCCGTCGTCGCGGCGGGCATCGCGGAGGCGAACTTCTGGCGGACCTGCGGGGCGGCGCTGAAGATCGCCGCGCCGCTGTTCGTCCTCCCCATCGCGTTCGTCTACAACCCCGCCCTGATCTCGATGTCGCCGGGCGTCAACACGCTCTTGACCGGCCTCCTCGTCGTGATGGGCGCCATCTCCATCATCTACGGGCTGAACTACCCGTTCGAGATGTCCGTCGGGCGCGTAGTCCTCACCCGGGGCGCGCTCGCGGTGCTCGGCGTCCTCGTCATGACGTACCCGATGATGCTCGCGAAGGTCGCGGGCATCGCCGTCTTCGTCGCCGTCTTCGTCGCGGAGAAGGTGATGGTCCGCGGTCTCAAGAGCCCGTTCACCAGGGAGGTGAAACAATGAGCCCGAGCAGAGAGGCCCCCGAAGACCAGGTCGACACGTCCGATGTGGGCGGCCTCGCGGAAGTCGTTCCGGATCCGCTGATGCCGGTCTGGCGGCGCATCGAGCTGATTCAGGAGTTCCGGAGAACCCACGGCGACACCTACGTCACGGGCTTAGAGATACTGACGGCGATCGCGCTGGCGGTCGGCTACGGTTGGTGGGTGTTACTTTACTTCACCGGCGGCGGCGTCAGCCTGTAGCCGCCGTCCGACCGGTCGACCGTTCGCCGCTCGCTCGCGGCGCTTCTCGCTGCGGGCTCGCCCGTAGAAACGGGCGAGGCCGCGCTCACTCGAACCACTCGGCGGCGCGCTCGACGTCCTGCGGGATGTGATACTCCCGCTCGCAGACGTCGTCGAGGTACGAGCGCAGCTCGGGCGCGAACTCGGGATGCGCGCAGCGGTCGACGATCAGCTCCGCGCGCTCGACCGGGGAGAGCCCGCGCACGTCGGCGACGCCCTGCTCGGTGACGAAGACGTCGACGTCGTGTTCCGTGTGGTCGACGTGGAAGGTCTGCGGGACGACCCGCGAGACCGCGCCGTCGTTCAGCGCGGAGGGGAGCGCACACACCGTGATCAGCGAGTTCCGGTTGAAGTCGGCCGAGCCGCCGACGCCGTTTATCATGCGTTCGCCGCGGACGTGCGTGGAGTTAACGTTGCCGTAGAGGTCGAACTCGATGGCGCTGTTCACGCCGATCACGCCGAACTGGTCGATGAGCCCCGGGTGGTTGGAGACGTCGGCCGGCCGGAGCACCACGTCCTCGGCGTAGCGCTCGACGTCCTCGAAGAGCCGCTCCTGCCCCTCGTCGGTGAGCGCGAGCGACGTGGCGCTCGCGGCCGCCAGCCCGCCTTCGTCGAGCATGTCGAAGAGCCCGTCCTGGATGAGCTCGCCGAAGTAGACGACCTCGCGGTCGCCGAAGTCGAGCGCCTGGAGCTCGCCCATCAGGGCGTTGCCGAGCGATCCGACGCCGAACTGGAGGTGGACCGCGTCGTCGAAGACGGGGGAGCGATCCAGCTCCTCGCGGAGGAACGAACCGAGGTTGGCGGCGATCGCGAGGTCGTCGTCCGTCGGGTCCCGGAAGGTGTACGTCGAGTCGGGAATCTCCGTCTCGACGACGCCCGCGAGCTTCTCGGGGTCGAAGCCGACGTGTGCGGTGCCGATTCGCTCGCCGGGGTCGGAGAGGGGGATCGGTCCGCGGTCCGGCGGCGCGTCGGGGCGGTAGACGTCGTGGAGCGCCTGCAGTTCGAGCGGCTGGTGGCGGTTCAGCTCGACGTACAGCTCGTCGGCGGCCTCGACGAAGGCGGGCACCTGCCCGAGCGACGTGGAGGGGACGAACCAGTCCTCGCCGACCGCGACCGCCTCGACGACGGCGACGTCGGGGTCGACGAGCCCGCCGTACTGGACCTCGTCGCCGATCGAGGAGGCGTTACGGTCGCTGAAAGCGATCTCGCGGGCGTCGGTCTTCTCGCGGGCGACCCGCGACGACTGGTAGGAGAACCGGCGCTCGACCTGCCCGGAGCCGACGAGGTCGACGTCGATCTCGTCGCCGACCTTCCCGCTGGCGACCAGCGTGAGCGACAGGTCGCGGGGCGACGACGCCAGCGCGAGCGGGATCGCCTTCGGGTAGCCGACGCTGCCGAAGCCGCTCGTGAGCACCGTCGCGTCGGCGTCGACCGCGGCGGCCGCCGCCTCGGCGTCGACGATCGGCACGTCGCCGTGGAGCCGGCGCTCGACCGGCCGCCGGTCGGGACCGCGGCTCATCGGTCCCCTCGGTCCGGACGGGTGGAGCGCTCGCGAGTGGCGTGGCGCTCGCGAGGAGCGGTGCGACCGTCGACGGCGGCCCGGGCGGGGCCGCCGCGAGTCGGGATGGGCGTGTGTGGTGTCATGGGTCCGACGCGGGGCGTGCGGTGGGGAGCCCGGGCTCCGGCGCCGCCCCGTGAGTGGCGGTCGCAACGTCGGCCGGCCGGGACTTAAACGGTCACCTTCGCCGCGAGCCGCTCCGCGATGTGCTCGCCGAACGGCAGCGAGGAGGTCAGTCCGGGGGAAACGGCGTTGAGGACGTGGACGGCGTCCTCGCGCTCGACGAACAGCGGCTCTTTCACCAGCTCGCCGTCGGCGCTCACGAGCTGCGCGCGGATCCCGGCGTAGCTCTTCCGGAGGTCCTCGGCGCGCACGTCGGGGACGAGCTTCTGGGAGGCCGCCGCGAACTTCTCCTTCCGGTACGACTTGTTCAGCTCCGCCCACGCGACCGAGAGCATCAGCGGCGAGGCGAGCAGCCGCCGGAAGCCGCCGTAGGTGAGCGTCTCCAGCAGTTCGCGGGGGTCGACGTCGGTGTTGTCGTACGCCTCGCGGCCGAACGCGAGGACCGCGTTCGGGCCGACGATCACCTTCCCGTCCGTGCGGCGGGTGTAGTGGACGCCGAGGAAAGGGAGCTCGGGGTTCGGCGTCGGGTAGATCATCGTCTCGCAGAGCTCGGCGCGCTCGGGCCGCACCTCGTAGTACTCGCCGCGGAACGGGACCACTTGGTACTCCTCGCCGACGCCGACCTGGTGGGCCAGCGTGTCGGCGTGGAGCCCGGCGGCGTTGACGAGGGAGGAGACCTCGAAACGGCCGTTGCTCGTGTCGAGCCGGTACCCCTCGGCCGCCTCCTCGATCCGCGAGACCTCGTAGCCCGTATAAATGGTAACCCCGAGGTCACGGGCCTCGCGGGCGAGCGCGTAGACGTACTGCTCGGAGTCGACGGAGGCGGCCTCCGGGGCGTGGAACGCGGCCTGGCCCTCCGCGTGCGGCTCGTGCTCGCGGATCGCCTCGCGGGAGTCGAGCAGCTCGTAGGCGACGCCGTTGGCCTCGGCCCGCTCGGCGAGGTCGTCGAGCCGCGCCTCCTCCTCGTCGTCCGTCGCGACGACGAGGACGCCCAGCTCCTCGCAGGGGAGGTCGTGCTCCTCGCAGTACGCCTTCATCCGGGCGGTGCCCTCGGTGGCGAACCGCGCCTTCTTCGAGCCCGGCGGGTAGTTGAACCCGGGATGGAGCACGCCGGAGTTCCGACCGCTCTGGTGGGCGGCGAGGTGGTGTTCCTTCTCTAGGACGGCGACGTCGAGGTCGGTTCGCTCGGCGAGGTGTTTGGCGACCGACAGGCCGACGCAGCCGCCGCCGACGATGGCGACGTCGTGGCGCATCATTGCGTGTCCGACGGATCCGGGAGCGGTGGCATATAGGTGCCGTTCGGCGCGGGCCGGCGGGGGGTCGCGGCGCCGTCTCCGAGCGGTCCCGCCGCCGCCCCTCGGGGCCACGGTAACGCCTATATCGCTGCCCGACTGTGGTACCAACGAATGACCGATACGAGCGGCGGGCGCCGGAACAAGGTGGCGCGCCTCGTCGACGAGTACGACTTAGACGGCGTCGGCGACGAGCTGGAAGCGCGGTGGACGGCGACCGGCGACGACCACACGAGCCTGCGCGACCTCGCGTACGAGTTCAACCGCGAGCTCGTCGAGTCGCGGCTCGACGAGACCGGGGTGCGCCTGTCGGCGCGGGAGCTGGACGCGGTGGTGCGCTCGCTGACGGGCGACGACGTCGCCGCCGCCGACCGGACGCAGCTCCGCCGGCGGCTCGAACGCGAGGGGGTCGACGTCGACGCCCTCGACTGCGACGTGGTCACGTACCAAGCCGTCCGGAGCTACCTCCAAGACCACCGCGGCGCGGAGTACGAGCCCGACGACGGCGACCGCGCGACGACCGCGGCCCGGGCCATCGGGAAGCTCCGCGGCCGGCTGGTCTCGGTCGCGGAGTCGAAGCTCCGGGGACTCCGGAAGACCCCGGCGCTCACGCTCGGGGAGTTCCGGGTGCTGGTGGACGTGAGCGTGCTCTGTACGGACTGCGGCTCGCGGTACGGCGTCGCCGACCTGCTCTCGTCGGGGGGCTGTGACTGCGAGGCGACGGAACCGGAGGAGTAGGCCGACGGGGAAGACGGACGCGTAGCCCGACGGCGGCGCTACAGGTCGTACTGGTCGCGGACCGGCCCGTCGAGGCCGCGGTCTTCGAGGACGGCGAGCGGCGCCAGCATGTCAAGCTGGACGACGCCCGGGAGCCGCCCGACCTGGACGCCCCCGGTGAACGTGCAGCGCCCGCGGACCTCGCCCTCGCTCATGTCCAAGAGCTTCGTCGCGCGGTCGAAGGCGTTCTGCGTGGCGTCGTTGACGGTGGCGCCGGAGCCGACGACCTGAATCGGCGCCATCTCCGTCTCCGTCTCGACGCCGTGCTCGGCGCCGAGCTCGCGGCCGGCCTCGCGCTCGGCGTCGGTGTACGGCGCGCTGATGAACGGGAGGTCCTCCTCGTTCGGGAGCAGCACGGGGCCGTCGAGTTCAAGCCCCTCGATCACCTCCACGTCCATGGTGACGGTGCCGCTCACGTCGGTGGTGTGGAGGGAGAGCTCGCCGTCCCCCTGGTTCGCGTGGAGGTCGCCGACGTAGATCCCGGCGCCGTCGACGTCGACGGGGCAGATCAGCGTGGCGCCCGGCCGGACCTCCGGGATGTCCATGTGGCCGTCGGTGCGCTTCTCGAGGTCCGCCTCGGTCTCGACGCCGTAGTCGTGGTCGGCGCCGATGAGGCTCTGCCCGAAGTCGCCCGCGTTGTGCGAGTCGGGCATCGTCACCGACGGCGTCGTCCCGATGTTGCCGATAAACGGCCGGAGGCGACCGAGCGTGCCGGGCATGCCGTCCGGCTCGTACAGCAGGATCGGGTGTTGCCGGGAGTTCTCGGGGATGTCCATCACCTCGTCGGCGTCGAGCGCGAGCTCGTGGGCCCCCTCCTCGTCGAGCGTGACGCCGACCGCGTTCTCGTGGTCGAACGCGACGGTGTAGCCGTACTCGAAGCCGAACGACGAGGCGTTGGCGCCGCACTCGGCGCAGCGGATCGCGTCTTCGCCGGTCCCCTCGACGTAGGAGTCGGGCCACGTCGTCCCGCACTCCGGACAGCGGTGGTCGACGAACGGGTCGTCGCGGAACGCCGCCTCGCGTTCGGCCATCGACCCCGTGCTCGTCGCCATGCTCGTCACCTCCACGTCGCGGATGCGGATCGCGACGGCGTCGCCCACCTCGGCGCCCTCGACGCGGATCGGTCGCGTCACCTCGTGGCCGCCCCGGAACGAGGGGGTGACCATCGGCCCCCAGCAGCCCGGCGGCGTGTACGTCGTCACCGTGCCGCCGTCGGCGACGGTGCCGGCCCACTCTTGATCGGGACCCACCAGCCCGAGCGTGTACTGGTCGACGTACAGCTCCTCTTCGATCTCTTGCTGTGACATAACACACCATAGTACGGTGCACACCGAAATAATGCTACTGCTCGCGGAACCGCGGCGGCGGTCTCGCGGAGAGAGGATGTTTCAAAACAAATAGTAAATGAGATACCAGTCATTTCGAGGTACAAAACGTCGACGAGCCGGGAACTGAACGCAGATCTGGGACTTACCGTCCGCTAAACGCCGTTTAAATGGATTTTAGAGGGCTATTCTCGGTGAGTTCGACGGTGACCGGCGTGAGTCGGAGACACGAGCGTACGCGGGCAAAAACCCGCAGAAACGGCGTTCTCGCCGGACCGGCGACGACGACGACTGAAATTTCGATGTCGAACAACGGTCCAATTCGAAGAATACTCGCGTTTCTTATAAGTGTCGGCTTCGGGGCCGGGGTCGGCGTGGTGACCCGACTACGCCGCGCGGTCGGCGGCGCCGTCGACCAGCTCCTCGGCGACGGTCGCGGCGTCCATCAGGGCCGGGTCGATCGCGAGGTCGGCGACGCCCGCGACGAACTCCGGCAGGGACCGCTCGGCGTACGTCACGGCGAGGACGCCCGGGTGCAGCTCCTTAGCGATCGGGATCCCGGTCGCCTCCTCGACGTCGGTGAGGACGAAGTAGGCGGCGTCGGCGATGCCGGCGTCGGTGAGCGCGTCGGCGGTGACGAGCCCGTCGATCCGGCGGATTTCGACGCCGAGCGCGGCCAGCTCCTCGCCGAGGCCGTGCTCGTCGGGGCCGGCGACGACGGCGAGCGCGCCGCCGTCAGGGCCCGTCTCGCCGGCGCGGTCGCCCTCGGCGCGACCGCCGTCGGGGCGAGCGGATTCGCTCGCCATCACTCGTACTCGATCGTCGCGGGCGGCTTGTGAGTCACGTCGTAGACGACGCGGGCGACGCTCTCGTTCTCGCCGGTGATCCGGCTCTGGATCCGCTGGAGCGTGCTCCAGTCGAGCTCCTGCGCGCGGGCGGTCATCCCGTCGCGGCTCTCGACCGAGCGCACGGCGACGACCCAGCCGTGGACGCGGTTGTCGCCTTTCACCCCGGTCGCCTTTCCGAGGACCGCGGCGAACGCCTGCCACGGGTCGTACTCCTCCAGCTCCTCCTCGACGACGTGCGTCGCCTCGCGGGCGACCGCGGCCTTCTCCGGGGTCACCTCGCCGACGATGCGGACGGCGAGCCCGGGGCCGGGGAACGGCATGCGCTCGGAGATGATCTCCTCCAAGCCGAGTTCGCGGGCGACCTCGCGGACCTCGTCTTTGTACAGGTCGCGGACCGGTTCGACTATGCCCTCGAAGTCGACGACCTCGGGGAGCCCGCCGACGTTGTGGTGCGACTTGATGTTCCCCTCGGACTCGATGCGGTCGGGGTAGATCGTCCCCTGCACGAGGTAGTCGGCGTCGGCGTCGCGGGCGACGCTCTCGAACTCGTCGATGAACCCCTCGCCGATGACGTGGCGCTTCTCCTCGGGGTCGGTGACGCCCGCCAGCCGCTCGAAGAAGCGGTCCTGCGCCTCGATCACCCGCAGCGACTCCATGAACGAGAACGTGTCGCGGATCTCCGCCGTCTCGCCCTTCCGCATCAGCCCCGTGTCGACGTAGACGGGGGTGAGCTGGTCGCCGACCGCCTCGTACGCGAGCGTCGCCGCGACCGAGGAGTCGACCCCGCCGGAGAGAGCGATCACGGCGTTCGCGTCGCCGATCGCTTCCCGGATCTCGGTTATCGCCTCGTCGATGAATGCCTCCGTCTCGACCATCTATAGCCTCACGTCCGCGTTCCGCTCGGTTGTGTCCGTCGATCCCAGCGCCGCCTCCACGAGGGCGACGAACGGCGGGCTCGCGCGGTCCGGCCGCGACCGGAACTCGGGGTGCGCCTGCGTCCCGAAAAAGAACGGGTGGTCCGGGCGCTCTAAGATCTCCATCCGGTTGTCGGCGCGCCCGGAGAAGGTCAGCCCGTCGGCCTCCAGCTCCTCGATGTACTCGGGGTTCACCTCGTAGCGGTGGCGGTGACGCTCCGTGCAGGAGTCGGCGTCGTACACCCGCGCCGCGAGCGTGCCGGGCTCGATGGCGGTCTCGTGGGCCCCGAGCCGCATCGTCCCGCCCATGTCCTCCGTCTCGTACTGTTCCGGCAGCAGGTCGATGACCGGATAGGGCGTGTCCGGGTCGATCTCGGCGGAGTGCGCGCCCTCCAGCCCGAGCACGTGGCGCGCGTGCTCGACGACCGCCATCTGGAAGCCCAAGCAGAGCCCGAGGAAGGGGACGTCGTTCTCGCGGGCGTACCGCACGGCCTCGATCTTCCCGTCCGTGCCGCGGGAGCCGAACCCGCCGGGGACGACGACCGCGTCGGCGGACGCGAGCCGCTCCTCGTGGCGCTCGGTGGTCTCGTCGGCGTCGACCCAGAGCACGTTCACCTCGGTCCCGGTCTGGATCCCGGCGTGTTTCAGCGCCTCGTGGATCGACATGTACGCGTCTTCGAGGGCGTACTTGCCGACGAGGGCGACGTCGAGCTCCTCGTCGCGGTCGCGGGTGACCAGCTCGCGCCACTCCGTCGAGCGCTCCGCCTTCGGGAGCGCCTCCTCGGCGAGGCCGAGCCGCTCCATCACGTGCTCGTCTAACCCCTCGTCTTCCACCATCAGCGGGACGTGGTAGATGTCCTCGACGTCCGGGTTCGAGAAGACGGCGTCCGTGGGCACGTCGCAGAACAGGGCGATCTTCTCTTTCGTCTCCCGGTCCAGCCGGTCCTCGGAGCGGCCGACCAGGATGTCGGGCTGGAGCCCGATCGAGCGCAGCTCCTTCACCGAGTGCTGGGTCGGCTTCGTCTTCTGTTCGCCGTTCTTCGAGTAGGGGACGAGCGTGACGTGGGTGAAGAGGATGTCCTCGTCGTCCTCCTCGTGGGCGAACTGCCGGAGCGCCTCGAGGAAGGGCATCGACTCGATGTCGCCGACCGTGCCGCCGATCTCGACGAGACAGACGTCGGACCCCTCGGCGGCCTCCCGGATGCGGCGCTTGATGTCGTCGGTGACGTGCGGGATGATCTGGACGGTCTTGCCGAGGTAGTCGCCGGCGCGCTCGCGCTCGATGACGTGCTGGTACGTCTTCCCCGTGGTGACGTTGTGGTCGAACGTCATGTCGGTGCCGAGGAAGCGCTCGTAGTTGCCCAAGTCGAGGTCGACCTCGCCGCCGTCCTTGAGCACGTACACCTCGCCGTGCTCGTAGGGGTTCATCGTCCCGGCGTCGACGTTGAGATAGGGGTCCACCTTCACCGCGGTGACGTCGAAGCCCGCGTTCGCGAGGAGCCGCCCGGTGCTGGCGGCGGTGATCCCCTTCCCCAGCCCGGACATGACGCCGCCGGTGACGAACACGAACTTCCGACCCAGCGACGGGTCGTACCCTGTGTCGGGATCCGTTGGCATATCGACCGTCCGTCAGGGGCCGGCAAAACCGTTTCGGACCCTCCGTTTCAAGTGGACGTTCGTGACGTTACGCGGCGCACCGACGGTCGCCGTCGGAAGTCGGCGGCGAGTCCCAGACGGGTCGCCGTCGGAAGTCGACCGTGGAGCCGAGGCAGGGCGCTGACCGCGCTACTCCGGCGCGGCGAGCTTGTAGCACATCCCGGCCTCGTCGGAGTCCTCCGGGGCGCGCTCGGCGTAGTAGACCGCGTCGTCGGTGACGAGCGGTGCGCTGGTGACGTCGCCCTTCCCCTCGACGGCCCACGTCACCGAGCCGTCCGCGCGGTCGAGCGCGTAGAGGTGCGCGTCGTACGAGCCGGCGAGCACGTGTCCGTTCGTCGCGGTGACGCTGCCCGTCACCCAGCCGTTCACCGGGGTGGACCACTCCTCCTCGCCGGTCGCGAGGTCGATCGCGTACACGTTGCCGTCGTGGCTCCCCACGTAGACCGTCCCGTCGTGAACCGCGGGCGCGCACATGACCATGTCGTCGGTCTCGAACTCCCAGAGCCCCGTGCCGTCGGCGACGTCGACGGCGGTGACCGTCTCCGCCCACGACGGGACCACCGCGATCCCGCGACTGACCGCGATCGGCGCCTTGACGTCGCCGCCGGTGTCGTAGGTCCAGGCGCGCTCGCGGTCGGAGACCGACCACGCGTAGACGTGACCGTCGTTCGAGCCGAAGAGGAAGCGGTCGCGCTCCAAGTCGACGGCGACCGTCGAGTGCGGGTGGTCTGTCGGCCGGTCGTCGCGCCACTCCACGTCGCCGGTCTCGGCGTCCATGACGACGACCGTCCCGCTCGGCGTCGCGTACTCGACGGCGACGTACAGCCGCCCCTCGTGGTAGGTCGGGCTGGCGGCGGCCGCGTCGCCGACGTCGGTCTGCCACAGGATCTCGCCGTCCGCGACCGACACCGCGGAGACGACGCCGTCGTAGGTCCCCACGTAGGCCGTGCCGTCCGCGATCGCGGGAGTGCCGTGGCTCCCGCGGGCGTCGTCGGAGATCGAGGTCGACCAGTTCGGCTCCCCGTCGGTCGCGATCGACTGGACGCGGCCCGTGTCGTCGGCGACGAGGACGTCGCCCGACGGCGCCAGCATCGGGCTTCCCTTCGAGGCGGTGTGGTCGCCGCGGTTCGCCGGCACCGCCCACCGCACCTCCACGGTCTCCGGAACCGTCGCGTCGATGTGGCCGTGGTTCCGGAGCCCCTGTCGGAACTGCGAGGCGAGTCCGTCGGGCGACTGCGGCCGGTCGTCGAGGGCCAGCGGGAGGTCGACGCCCTCGAAGTCGGAGTCCCCGTCGTCGCCGTCGCCCGACGGGTCGCCGCCGAGCGCGCTACACCCCGCGAGGCCCGCGACGCCGACGCCGCCGGCGACGCGGAGCCAGTCGCGTCGCGTCCGTTCGGTCATGGGGTCCGGTTCGCGGGTGAGGATAAAAAGGCATGCCGCTCGGACGCGGGCGGCAGGGCGGCGCGCGGGAACCGATCCCGCGGCGAAAAGCACTCGTGGCTCGCGGCCGCACCGCTCGCCGTCATGAACTTGTCCCCGATACCCCCCGCGGTCGCGGCGGTCGCCGCGGTCGCGACCGCCGTGACGCGTCGCCTCCCGCCCCTGCTCGTCGGGTCGTCGATACCGAGTCCGTCGGCGGAGCGCATCGCGCTGTACACGCTCGGCGGGCGCTTCGTCTCGTTCGCCCTGATCTACGGCCTCCTGCTCGGCGTCGCCGTCGCGGTCGGGAGTCGCCGGGCGTCGACCGACGGCGACGGGGCGACCGCGCTGGCGACGGGCGTCGTCGCCGCGGTCGCGTACCTCGTCGCGAGCGCCGCCCTGCTGGTCGTCCTCGATCCGAACCGCGTCCTCACGAACGCGGTCGCCGGGGTCGGCTCCGCCGTCGGCGTCGGCGTCCAGCTGGCCGTCGTCGTCTTCGCCGGGCTCGCGCTGGCGGATCGTCGGCAAACCGGTGCGTAAAGGGCATAAAACGACGAAGTGACCTTCCCGCGGCTCGTCGGTTCGAGTGTGAGATTTTGCGAGGGAAGAGCGCTCCGAGAGCGTCTTCCGCATCACGGGGGTGGACCCCGGCGATGCGAGGGGAGGGATTTGAACCACGGTCGCGCCAGAGGCGCTCCCTGATTCAAATCTTCCCCCCTTGTGCATTCGCGCGTTGTGGACGCGCTCATGCGAGGGGAGGGATTTGAACCCACGGACCGCCGCGAGACGGTCCGGCTCGCTTCACTCGCCGGCTGCGACTCGCGTGCTCTCGTTCGCTCGCGGTGCTCGCTCACGAGACCTCTACAGGAGCGGATCTTGAGTCCGCCGCCGTTTCCGGGCTTGGCGACGCCGGCGGCTAGGAGTGAATCGGGTGTGAGATTTTGCGAGGGAAGAGCGCTCCGAGAGCGTCTTCCGCATCACGGGGGGTGGACCCCGGCGATGCGAGGGGAGGGATTTGAACCACGGTCGCGCCAGAGGCGCTCCCTGATTCAAATCCTCCCCCCTTGTGCATTCGCGCGTTGTGGACGCGCTCATGCGAGGGGAGGGATTTGAACCCACGGACCTCTACAGGAGCGGATCTTGAGTCCGCCGCCGTTTCCGGGCTTGGCTACCCTCGCACGCAGGCGGACCGACGCCCCCGCGGAGATTTAAACCACCGATTTCCGCGCCGGCGACCCGCGGGGGACGGGCTCGCGGGACCCGTTACTCCGGAGCGACGTCCGCCCACACGAGACGGTGGTCGGAGGCGGCGGTCACGTCGTCCGAGAGCCCGCGCTTGTTCGCGTTCGCGCTCGGCCAGACGACAGAAGACGAACGCAGGGAGAGATCCGGCGAGGGAAGCACCCAGTCGACGTGGGCGATGCCGAACTCGCCGAAGTCCGCCGTCGCGTCCGGGTCGCCCTTCTGTGCCCCGCCGGGGCTGGTGGGAAGGCTGCGGCTGTCGAAGTCGTCGTTCTCGATGAAGTACTTCGTCGCCGGGTCGAGCGGCTCGTCGCCGGGGCCGGCGTTCATGTCGCCGAGGAGAACGTATGAGGCGTCGTCGCTAAGCCCGCCCTCCGTTCCGGAGTCGTCGTAGATGTAGTCCGCGCCGGAGACGTAGTCCGCCCAGAACCGGTTCTCGTCGTGGTTCTAGCGACCGTTGAAGTTGTTGGCTCCGTCGAAGCCGGTCGGCGTCGGGTGTGAGAACAGGCCGTGGACGGTGTCGCCGTCGACGTCGAACGGCACGTCGATGTGCGTCTTCGAGGAGAGCCGGAAGGCGCCAAGCTCCGCCTCGGTCAGGTAGATATTCCCTTCCGAGGTGTCGACACCGTCGTCGTCCGCGAGCGGGATCAGGTTGTCGGGCATGTCCGCCCACAGGAACTCCTGGAACGACCGGATCGCGTCCTCGTCGAACGGGTACCTGCTCGCGATGCCGAACGCGTACTGGCCGGGATAGACCCCGAATCCGAAGGCGTCGCCGGGACGCTCGCCGGCGACGCCGTCCTTGTTGAAGTCGTAGTCGTCCTCCGAGAGGAGTCCGGTGTTGCTCTCGGGCTGGAGGGTGTACTCGTACTTGATCCCCTCCAGGTTCTTCCTCTGCGGCTCGCTGAGGTAGTTGTCGACGAACGCCTCGACGTTGGTCTGATCCGTGGGGACGGAGTCGTCGACCGTCGCCTCCTGAACGTTGTTCGCGAGCTCGTTGACGACGAGCACGTCCGGGTCGATCTCCTGTATCACGCGGGCGGCGGCCGCCGCCTGTTCGTCGCCCTTCTCCTGTACCTGGCCCGTCTCGAAGTTTTCGACGTTGAACGCGGCGAACCGCGGGATGGGCGCGTTGCCCCGCCCCGCGGCGGTGCCGACGATGCCGGGCACGGTCGCGGCCCCCCCGATCGCTTTGAGCACGCTCCGCCGTGAGGTATCGTGTGGCATGCGACCGCTTATTTTATTTATCAGATGTTAAATTTTTAAATATACCCCAATTATCTAATGATAATATATTCGGCGTCGGACGGGCGGACTCGCCGCGCCCTCACAGCGCGATCATCGAGACGCCGACGACCGCGAGGAGTGCGGCGACGAGGCGGACGCGGAAGTAACGCTCGCCGAGGAGGATCCCGCCGAGCACGACGGCGATAATCGCCTGCGTGTTGATCACGGGCGAGGCGACGCTCGCGGGGAGCGACGCGAACGCGACGGTGGTCAGGTGCTCGCCGAGCGCGACGAGCGCGCCGGCCGCGAGGAACTTCGGCGCGTCGCGGCGGGTCACGGCGGGCGGATTCCGGATCGCGGCGGGGAGCAGCACTAGCCCGGCCCCCGCGAGGAGCAGCGGCACCCACAGCGTCCCGGGGATCGCGAGCTCCTGGAGGGCCACGCGCTTCCCGAGGTCGGCGAGGGCGTAACAGGCCGCGCTCACCAGGGCGAGCTGAGCGGGCCGAGAGTGGACGGCGCCGACCAGCGGCGCGAGCAGGCTCCCGGGCTCGTAGTTCGCCACGTAGACGGCCGCCGTAGCGACGACGACGCCCGCGACCTGGATCGGCGCGAGCACCTCGCCGAGCAGCAGCACCTCCAGCGGGAGCACGAACATCGGGACGACCTTGTTGATCGGGGTCACGTAGGAGACGTCGCCGAGAGCGATCGCCCGGAGGAAGAGCACGAACGCGGCCGCGGTCGCCGCCGCGGTCCCGGCGACGACGGCGACCGCCGCTGG
This sequence comes from Halorubrum sp. Ea8, assembly GCF_002252925.1. Taxonomy (NCBI): domain Archaea; kingdom Methanobacteriati; phylum Methanobacteriota; class Halobacteria; order Halobacteriales; family Haloferacaceae; genus Halorubrum; species Halorubrum sp. Ea8. The sequence continues at coordinate 63,728 of NZ_NHPF01000100.1, read as the reverse complement.
GTCGACCGCCGCCATCGACCCGGCGATCCGCCCGGGCGCGGCGGGCGGGTCGCTCGCGATCGCCGCCGCGCCGAGGTCGTTCGTCGCGACGGTCACCGGGAGGAACCACGCGATCGCCGCCGCGTTTATCAGCACCGTGAGCCCGGCGGGCGGATAGCCCGAGAACGAGCGCTTCAACACGAAAATGTAGCTACCCCACACGAATGCGGCCCCGATCGCGAAGGGGAGCCCGAGATCCATCGATCGACCCGACGCCCGGTCGGGGAAAGAAGCGTTCGATTCCGGCCGCGTCGCGCGCGATCGGGCGCGGCCCGGGCCGCGAAACGGTTAGGTCGTTGGGCCCGAGAGGCGTTCGCATGGACGAACACACCCGGGATCCCGGCGTCGCTCCGCCGCTCGGGAACCCGACCGGGTGGCACGCGGGCGGCGACGAGGCGGACCGGTCGGGCGACGGCGACGCGGACGCCGACCCCGCCGGCGACGCCCGGGTCGCCGGCGGCCACTGGGAGCACGCCACGCTCCGCCGGGCGACCGAACACGGCGTCAGGCTGTTCAACGCCGGCGCGTACCACGAGTCGCACGACTGCTTCGAGGACGAGTGGTACAACTACGGGAGCGGGACGACGGAGAGCGCCTTCCTCCACGGGATGGTGCAGGTCGCCGCGGGCGCGTACAAGCACGTCGACTTCGAGAACGACGACGGGATGCGGTCGCTGTTCGAGACCGCCCTGCAGTACCTCCGCGGCGTCCCGGACGACTTCTACGGCGTCGACGTCGCCGAGGTGCGCGCGACGCTCCGGGCCGCGCTCGACGATCCGGCTGCGCTCGACGGCTGGAAGATCTCGCTGGACGACGCCCGCCCGGAGGCGTACCCGGCGGACTACGAGTACGCCGAGCGGGTCGACGAGGCGCACTGAGGGGCGTCGACGAGGGAGGCTGAGGGGCGTCGACGAGGCGCACTGAGGGGCGTCGACGAGTACGCCGAGCGGACCGGCGGCCGCGGCGATCCGAACGCGACTTACCCGCCGAGCGCGTCCGACGGGTATGGACGTGTACGAACTGGGCGAGGGCGAGCCCGAGGTCGCGGTCGTCGGCGCGATCCACGGCGACGAGCCCTGCGGCGCCCGCGCGGTCCGACGGCTCCTCGACAGCGACGTCGACGTCGAGCGCCCCGTGCGCCTGATCGTCGCCAACGAGGCGGCGCTCGACGCCGGTGTGCGCTACCTCGACGCCGACCTCAACCGGGCGTTCCCCGGCGACCCGGAGTCGGCCGCCCACGAGGAGCGACTGGCCGCCGAGCTCCTCCCCGAGGTCGAGGGGTGTACCACCCTCGCGATCCACTCGACGCAGTCGTCCGCGGAGCCGTTCGCGGTGATCGACTCGATGGACGAGGTCACCCGCGCGGTCGCTCCGCACCTCCCTGTCGACGTCGTCATCGAGACCGACGCCTTCACCGAGGGCCGGCTCATCGAGCACCCGCACACGCTCGAGGTGGAGGCCGGCCTGCAGGGGTCCGACGGGGCCGCGGACAACGCCTACTGGCTGACGCGGGCGTTCCTGGCCGCCACCGGGGCGCTCCCGGCGCCGGGGGCCGAAGACGTGGTCGACGCGGGCGGCCGCGACGACGTCGAGGTGTTCCGGCTCCGCGACCGGATCCCGAAGCCGGACGCCGAGCGGTACGAGGTGTTCGCGCGCAACTTCGAGCGCGTCGAGGTCGGCGAGGCCTTCGCGGCCGCCGGCGACGAGCAACTCCGCGCCGACGAGCCCTTCTATCCCGTGTTGCTGTCGCCGTACGGCTACCGCGACCAGTTCGGCTACGTCGCCGACCGGGTCGGGACGATCGAGTGAGCGGCGAGGGAGCGACGGGTCACTCGACGAGTTCGATCGCGTCGTCGCCGTTCGGCACCGCGCAGATGAACGCCCCCGTCTCGTCGCCGTCGTTCCGGTACCAGTGCTCGACGCCGGCCGGGATGAGGAGCGCGTCACCCGGAGAAACGGCGTGCTCCGTCTCGCCGATCCCGACCACGTACTCGCCGGCGAGCACGTACTGCTCGTGTTCGACCGCGTTCGTGTGACGCGGGACCGCGGCGCCGGGCGCGATCTCGAACCGCCGCATCGCGAAGTGCGGGGCGCCGTCCGACTCGTCTAAGAGCACGCCCTTCCGGAGCCCGTCCGCGGCGTCGACCGCCTCGTACCCGACCTCGTCGCCGCGTTTCAGGACCGCGTCCGATGCGCTCGCCGCTGCGTCAGTGGAGTCTCCCATACCGACCGATCGGCGGCAAGGTGTTTATAAACGACGGCGGCGCGCGTCGGCGTCGGTCGGGCCGAGTCGCCGTCGCGGGTTCTCGGGAGCGTCGGCGTCAGGACGTTTAACCTCCCACCCGACGTATTCGGAGGCATGCGTGGACTCAAGATCGGGACGGCGCTGGGGATCCCGGTCAGGCTCAACTGGACGTTCCTGATCGTGTTGCCGCTGTTCGCCTACCTCATCGGCTCGCAGATCGAGATGATCGCCGACGTGATGAACGAGTCGCTCGGCGCCGGCATCGACCCGGCCGCGCTCGCCGGGGGGCTCACGCCGTGGGCCCTCGGGCTGGCGGCGGCGGTCGGGCTGTTCGCCGGCGTCCTCCTCCACGAGTTCGGCCACTCGATCGTCGCCATGCGGTACGGCTACGAGATCGAATCGATCACGCTGTGGCTGCTCGGCGGGCTCGCCAGCTTCAGCGAGTTCCCCGAGGACTGGAAACACGAGTTCTGGATCGCGATCGCGGGGCCGGTCGTCAGCATCGCGGTCGGCGCCGGCTGTTACGCCGTGTTCGTCCTGGCGCCGGTCGGGTCGAACGCGGTGTTGTTCGTGTTCGGCTACCTCGCGCTGTTGAACGTGGTGCTCGCCGTCTTCAACATGCTTCCGGCGTTCCCGATGGACGGCGGGCGCGTCCTCCGCGCGCTCCTGGCCCGGAACCAGCCGCACGCGCAGGCGACCCAGCGCGCCGCCGCGGTCGGGAAGGCGTTCGCGTTCGTCATGGGGATCGTCGGGCTGTTCAACTTCCAGCTGCTGTTGATCGTCCTCGCCTTCTTCATCTACATCGCCGCCTCCGGCGAGGCCCAGCAGACCACGCTGAAGGCCGCCTTCGAGGACGTCACCGTCGGCGACGTGATGACCGGCCGCGAGGACCTCCACACCGTGCGCGAGAACACCTCGGTCGCCGAGCTGATGAGCCGGATGTTCGAGGAGCGGCACACGGGGTACCCCGTGCTCCGCGGCGAGAGCCTCGTCGGGATGGTGACCCTGGAAGACGCGCGGTCGGTCCGGGAGGTGGAGCGCGACGCGTACACCGTCGGCGACGTGATGGCGACGAACGTCGTCGCCGTCGGCCCGGAGACCGACGCGATGACCGCCCTCCAGACGATGCAGGAGAACGGCGTCGGCCGTCTGCCCGTCGTCGACCGCCAGGAGCGGCTCGTCGGGATCATCTCTCGCTCGGACCTGATGACCGCGTTCAACATCATCCAGACGGGCGGCACCCCGAGCATCATCAGCGGGCGGCGACAGATCGGCGACGACCCCGACGTGTTCTGAGGCGGACCGAGTCCGCGTCGCGTCCACCGACGCGCGGCGGCGCCGATCGGCGACCGAAAGCGACTCGTCGTCGACGACACTACCGGCTCGCATGAGCGATACGGACGCGTCGGTCCCGGTCCCGGTCACGGTGTACACCCGCGAGGACTGCGCCCTCTGTGACGCCGCACGGGAGACGATCGAGGAGACCGCCGCCGGGCTCGACGTGGCGATCGACCTCGAGATGGTCGACGTCGACGAGGACCCCGAACTCGTCGACGAGTACGGCGAACGCGTCCCCTACGTGCTGGTCGACGGGCACCCGGCGTTCAAGTACGAAGTCGACGAGCGCGAGCTGCGGCTGAAGCTGCTCGCGGCGTCCTGAACGGCTGAAAAAAACGGCTCGGCCGGCGACCGCTACGCGACCGTCTCCTCGCCGGCGCCCGGGGCGTTCGTCTTCAGGTTCGTGACGGCCTCGACCGCGTTCGACCGGGAGGCGTACCCCTGGCCGGAGTCGGCCACGATGTTCCCGTTGCGGTGCCGGAGCCGCCAGCGCCACTCCCCGCCCGCGTCCTCGAACAGCTCGAACGTCGCCGCGCTCTCGATCCCCTCGTCCTCGCTCGGAACCGCCACGGCCGGCTCGTCGGCGTCCTCGGGTTCCGGCCCGTCGTCGGCCGCGACGGCCTCCGCCTCCTCGACCGGCGTCTCGATCCGGAGGAGCCCGGCGCCGCGCGCGTTCCGCCGGACGCTGTGGAGCCCCTGCTGTGCCTTCCCGAGGCTGCTGTACCCCTGGCCCGACGTCGCGATCACGTTCCCGTTGCGGTGTCGGAGCCGCCAGCGCGGCTTCCCGCCCGCGTCCGTGAACAGCTCGAAGCGGGCCTTGCTCTCGCGGAGCGACGCCGCCTCGTCGCGCGCGACCGCGACCTCCGCGTCGAGGTCCTCCGCGCGCTCCTCGGCGGCGGCCAACTCCTCTCGCGTCGACGCCAGTTCGTCGCGGACCGACGCCAGGTCAGCCTCCGTCGACGAGAGCTCCTCGCGGGTGGCCTCCAGTTCGGCGCTCGTCTCGTCGCGCTCCGCCGTCGCGGCGGCCGTCTCGTCGCGCATCCGCTCGTAGTCCTCGTACACCGGATCGGAGAGCAGCGGGACGACCGTCCCCGCGAGCCCGATGAGGAGCAGCCCGACCCCGTACAGCGTGATCACGGTCGAATCGCCGGAGGCGGTGAACCACCTATCGGGGAAGATGTTCACGAACCACACGACGCCGAGGACGCTCACCGCCGTCCCGAGGTAGCCGAGGTACGTTCCGGTCCGGCGTAGCGGGAAGCGTATCACCGCCCCGAGCATGACGAACGGCGGCGCCAGCGCGGTCAGCGCGTACGCGATGCCGCGGGTCGTCGTCGCCGACTCGGTGACGAAGAACAGCGCGACGCCGGCGGCCCCGAGCAGCACGCCGACCCCGAACAGCCAGTAACCGTTCACCTCGTCGCTCGTGGTCGGCTCGCCGATCCGTCGCGCGTACAGTCCGCCGCCACGGTCCGGGTTGTCAGGAGTTGGCATGGGTGCGGAGACTTTGACCGTCGGTTTATTACTGATGGTGTGTGACACGATAACAAGTGTAAATTCCGGACTACCGCGACCCGAGCGTTTACCCGTCGAACGGTCCCCCATATGGTATGTACGTACTCCGAGGCGGACGGGTCGTCGACGCGGCGGGGAGTCGCGAGGCAGACGTGGCAATCGCGGACGGCGAGATCGTCGCGGTCGGCGACGACGTCGACGACGCGGGTGACGTCGACGAGGAGATCGACGCCGCCCGGAAGACCGTCGCGCCCGGGCTGATCGACGCGCACGTCCACGTGATGATGGACGGCCGCCCGGACGTCTCGACCGCGGTGTCGGAGAGCGACTACGCCGCGAGCTACCGCGCCGCGAGCAACCTGCGGGCGGCGGTCGAGGCCGGAGTCACGACGGTCCGCGACCTCGGGAGCAGAGGGACGCTCGCGCTCGACGCGGGCGAGGCGGTCGCCGAGGGCGAACTCGACGGCGCGCGGGTGCTCGCGTGCGGTCGCAACGTCATCATGACCGGCGGCCACGGCAACTGGTTCGGGCGCGAGGCCGACGGGCCGGCGGAGGTCCGGAAGGCGGCCCGCGAGCAGCTGAAGGCGGGCGCGGACGTGCTCAAGTGCATGGCGACCGGGGGCGTCCTCACCGAGGGCGCGGTGACGGGCGCCCCCGAGCTGACGCCCGAGGAGCTGGCGGCGTTCACCGACGCGGCCGCGCCGACCGACACGCCGACCGCGGCCCACGCCCACGGCGAGGCGGGGATCAAGAACGCCGTCGAGGCCGGGATCACGAGCGTCGAACACGGCACCTTCATGGACCGTGAGGCCGCCGAAATGATGGCCGACCGGGGCACCTACTGGGTGCCGACCGCGAGCGCGCTCCGCGGCATCGTCGACAACGGGATCGAGGCCGGGATCCCCGAGGACGCCGTGGCGAAGGCCGAAGACGCCGCCGACCGCTTCGACGACGCGTGGGACCACGCGCTCGACGCCGACGTGCCGATCGCGATGGGCACCGACGCGGGCACGCCGTTCAACTTCTTCGAGGACATTCCCCAAGAGCTGGCGTACATGGTCGACTACGGCCTCTCCCCGGAGGCGGCGCTGGAGGCCGCCACCGTCAACGCCGCCGACCTGCTCGGGCTCGACGACGTCGGCCGGGTCGAGGCCGGGTACCGCGCCGACCTCGTCCTCCTCGACGCGGACCCGACCGAAGACGTCGAGGCGTGGCGGGAGCCGGCGGCGGTGTTCGCCGCCGGCGACCGGGTCGCGTAGGGCGGGGACCGGACCGCGACCGGGGGCGGTCGACTGGAGTCCGATCGCCCGCGAACGGTCGCTTTTAACCCGAGCCGCCGCAAGGATCGGTCGATGACGAGCGCGCAATCCGGGTCGTCGCCCCGGCACGCGGACCCGGACGAGAACCCCTACGTCGAGTCGCCGCCGACCGACTTCGAGCCGGTCGAGGAGCTCTCGACCGAGGACGCCGCCGAGCAGGCCTCCCTGCTCCGGGCGGCGGTCCGGGAGCACGACCACCGGTACTACGTCGAGGCGGACCCGCTGGTCTCCGACGAGACGTACGACCGGCTGTTCGCCCGGCTCGAGGAGTTGGAGGACGCGTTCGACCTCCCGACCGACGGCTCGCCTACCCGCCGCGTCGGCGGCGAGCCGATCGACGAACTGGAGACCGTCGAGCACGTCGCGCCGATGCGCTCCATCGACAACGCGACGGAGGCGGAGGCGGTCCGCGAGTTCGACGAGCGCGTCCGGCGCGGGCTCGACGCCGAGGGGGTCGACCCCGACGACGTCGCGTACGTCTGCGAGCCGAAGTTCGACGGCCTCTCCGTCGAGGTGGTGTACGAGGACGGCGTCTACGCCCGCGCCGCGACTCGCGGCGACGGCCTCGAGGGCGACGACGTCACCGAGCAGGTGCGGACGATCCGCTCGGTTCCGGGCCGGCTCCGCGGTGACCCGCCGGGGACGCTGGCGGTCCGCGGCGAGGTGTACATGCCCCGCGACGCGTTCGACGCGTACAACGAGGAGCGGATCGAACGCGGCGAGGAACCGTTCGCGAACCCCCGCAACGCCGCGGCCGGGACCCTCCGACAGCTCGACCCCGCGGTCGTCGCCGAGCGCCCGCTCGACGTCTTCTTCTTCGACGTGTTGGCGTGGGAGGCCGGCGACGGGGCGGCGGAAGGGGCCGAGGGCGGCGACGACGCCGAGCCGCCGGAGCGCCCCGACACCCACTGGGCGGAGTTCGACGCGTTCGACGCGTTCGGGCTCCGCCGCGCCGACCGGGTCGAGCGCGTCGGCGACATCGAGGGCGCGCTCGACTACCGCGAGCGCCTCATGGCCGAGCGCGACGACCTCGACTACGAGATCGACGGCGTCGTGATCGCGGCCGACGACCGGGCGCACCGCGAGGCGCTCGGGTCGACCTCGCGGGCGCCGCGCTGGGCGTTCGCGTACAAGTTCCCGCCCCGAACCGCGACGACGACGGTGGAGGGTATCACCGTGCAGGTCGGGCGGACGGGCCGGCTCACCCCCGTCGCCGAGCTCGCCCCCGTCGACGTCGGCGGCGTCACCGTCTCGCGGGCGACCCTCCACAACCCCGCCGAGATCGAGACGCTCGGCGTGAACGTCGGCGACCGCGTGCGGATCTACCGCGCCGGCGACGTGATCCCGTACGTCCCCGAGGTCGTCGAGAAGCGCTCCGAGGGCGCGTACGAGTTCCCCGAGGCGTGTCCGGTCTGCGAGGCCCCCGTCGAGCGCGACGGCCCGCTCGCCTTCTGCACCGGCGGGCTCGGCTGCCCGGCGCAGCTGGAGCGGGCGGTCGAACACTGGGCGCGGCGGGACGCGCTCGACGTCGAGGGGCTGGGTCCCGAGCGCGTCGAGCAGCTCCGCGAGGCCGGGCTCGTGGAGTCGCTGCCGGACCTCTACGACCTGACCGTCGAGGAGCTCGCCGCGCTGGAGGGGTGGGGGGAGACGAGCGCCGAGAACCTCGTCGCGGAGCTGGAGGCGACGAAGGAGCCGCCGCTCGGCGACTTCCTCGCCGGGCTCGGGATCCCGGACGTGGGCGCGACGACCGCCCGCGCGCTCGCGGCGGCGTTCGGCGACCTCGACGCGGTCCTCGACGCCGACGAGGCGGCGCTTCGCGAGGTCGACGACGTCGGTCCAGAGGTGGCCGAGTCGATCCGGACGTTCCTCGACAGCGACGAGAATCGGGCGGCCATCGAGGGGCTCCGCGAGCGCGGCGTCGAGCCCGAGTCGGTCGAGGTCGAGGCCGGCGACGCGCTCGACGGGCTCACGTTCGTCTTCACCGGGTCGCTGTCGACGACGCGGAGCGAGGCGCAGGCGCACGTGGAGGCGCACGGGGCGAACGCCACGTCGAGCGTGTCGGGCAACACAGACTACCTCGTCGCCGGCGAGAGCCCCGGGCGGTCGAAGCGAAGTGACGCCGACGCGGAGGGCGTCCCCGTGCTCGACGAGGACGCCTTCGCCGACCTCCTCGCCGAGCGCGGGGTCGCGTGGCCGCCCGAGGACGACGGGTAGCGCCGAGGGTCACCCGGTCGGCGTCGGCGGGAAAACGGACGCCGAGTCGGCCGCGTCAGGCCAGGGGGAGGACCGCGGAGACGATCAGCACGGTGACGAGCCCCGTCACCGAGATGATCGTCGTCAGCGCGGTCCAAGTCTTCAGCGTCTCCGTCTTGGTGAGCCCCCCGATCTCGCTGACGAGCCAGAACCCGGAGTCGTTGAACCACGAGAAGATGTTCCCGCCGGCGCCGATGACCATCACGAGGTAGGCCGGGTGGACGGTCAGCTGCCCGGTAAGCGGCGCCATGATCCCGGCGGCGGTGAGCATCGCGGCCGTGGCCGACCCCTGTGCGATGCGCACGATCGCGGCGATGAGCCACGCCGTGACGAGCAGACCGACCCCCACCTCTTGGAGCGCGCCGGCCAGGTAGTCACCGATGCCGGAGGCCGCGAGCAGCGCGCCGAACGCGCCGCCGGCCGCCGTGATCGCGGCGATGTTCCCGCCGCTTTTCAGGGCCTCGGTGAGCTCGTCGCTCCACTCGCTCCGGCTCATGGTGTCGTAGCGGTAGAACGTGTACGCGGCCGCGAGCGCGGCGACCGTCAGCGCGACGTTCTTGTTTCCGATGAAGTCCGTGATCGGCTGTACCGAGGCCAGGGCCGGAATCGCCTCCTGGAACGTGTTAACGAACGTCGACGACGCTATCAGCAGGACCGCCAGTAGGATCGGCGCCAGCGATTCGAGCATTCCCGGAAGCTCGCTGGTCGGCCGGTCCGCGACCGCCTGTAACTCCTCCGTCGAGGTCGCCATCGTGTCACGCAGCGGGATGTCGAGTCGGCTGTTGATCCAGCGTCCGTACACGAGCCCGGAGACGATCGCCGCCGGAATGGCGGTCACCAGTCCGATGACGATCGTCGTGAACAGGTTGCTTCCGATCTGGTCGGCGACCGCGAGCGGGCCGGGCGTGGGCGGGACGAACACGTGCGTCGTCGCGGCCCCCGCGCCGACGACGACGATGAACAGGGTGTAGTCGCGGCCGACTCGGGCGCGCATCGACCGTGCGAGCGGCGCCATCAGGTAGAACACGCTGTCGAAGAAGACCGGAACCGCGAGCACCGAACTGCTCCCGAGCAGCGCGATATCGGAATTACTCTCGCCGAGTACGCCCTGGAACCCGCGAACGACCCGCTGTGCCGCGCCGCTCTCCAGCATTCCCTTCCCGATGACCGCCGCCATGAGGATCGGTATCCCGATCCCAGCCATTCCGTTCCCGAACGCCGTCGCGACCTCACTCCCGGCGTCCGCGGCGGTGAAGTCCGCGACGAAGATCGTGTTTACCACGCCGACTAGGAACGCCGAGATGATCAGCCCGATGAACGCCGGGAGGTCCAGCCACACGAGCAGCGCGACGACAAGTATCAAACTAATTATAAATGTTAATAATGGACTGTGAGCGAACTGAACAGTCGACTGGAGTGGTACGGGAAGCATCCCGATCGACCTCCCGAAGAGTATTAATTAAAATTTGTGGACTCTACCCGCCGAGTCGGCCTAAAGGTCTCAAATTCTAAATGCGTTCGATCCGTCGTCGAAGCGTCGACGGTGAGGTACGAGTAATAGTCATATTATGTAGGTGTATTTTTTACTTCAACTGAGCAATCACTTTCGGTTTCCGAGTCCGAGCGTCGCGGGCGTCCGGCGCGTGCTGCACCGCTCGGCTTCGCGACGCCGCTACGCGCCGCTGCCTCGCCGACGAGACCCGCAACCCTTTATCGCGAGACGCGGGAACGGGAATGTATGACCGCCATCGAGCTGCGTGGCGTGCGGAAGGAGTTCGGCGACGTCACGGCCGTCCGTGACCTCGACCTCACCGTACAGGAGGGCGAGGTGTACGGGTTTCTCGGCCCGAACGGCGCCGGCAAGTCGACGACGATCGACATGCTGCTCGACCTCGTCCGCCCGACCGCGGGGACGGTGCGCGTCCTCGGACGCGACGCCACCGGCGACGGGGTCGCGATCCGGCGGCGGACCGGGGTGCTCCCGGACGGGTTCGCCGTGTACGACCGGCTCTCCGGGCGGAAGCACGTCGAGTTCGCGGTCCGATCGAAGGAGGCCGACGACGACCCAGACGCCCTGTTAGAGCGCGTGGGGCTGCTCGACGACGCCGACCGGAAGGCCGGCGGCTACTCGAAGGGGATGCGCCAGCGGCTCGCGCTCGCGATGGCGCTCGTCGGCGAGCCCGACCTGCTCGTCCTCGACGAGCCCTCCTCCGGGCTCGACCCCGCGGGCGCGAAGGAGATGCGAGAGATCGTCCAGCGCGAGGCCGACCGCGGCGCGACCGTCTTCTTCTCCTCGCACATCCTCGAACAGGTCGACGCCGTCTGCGACCGCGTCGGGATCCTCCGCGACGGCGAGCTCGTCGCCGAGGACTCCGTCGAGGGCCTCCGCGAGGCCGTCGGCGGCGAGGAGACGCTGGAGATATCGGTCGGCGACGCGAGCGGGACGGGCGGTGCGAGCGACGCGGCAGTCGAGGCGGTCCACGCGGTCGACGGCGTCAGCCGCGTCGACCGCGACGGCGACGCGCTCGTCGTGAGCTGCGCCGACGGCGCGAAGACACGCGTCATCGCCGCGCTGGAGGACGCCGGCGTCGACGTCGCCGACTTCCACACCCGGGAGGCGTCGCTGGAAGACCTGTTCCTGGCGTACACGGAAGGCGACGCGGCGGAAGGCGACGCGGCGGAGGGCGACGCGGCTGAGGGCGACGCGGCGGGATCCGACGGCGGACGGCCCGGCTCGGTCGCTCCGGACGAGGAGGTGGCCGAATGACCCTCGCCGCCATCGCGGAGAAGGACTTCCAGGACGCGGTGCGCTCGCGGGGGATGATCGCTCTCGTGGCGCTGTTCTCGCTACTCGTCGCCGTCTTCGCGTTCGTGATCAGGCCGACGGGACAGGGCGAGCAGTTCGCGACGGAGCTCCTCCTCCGCTTCTTCGTCAGACCGTTCCTCGTGACGACGCTCGTCCCCCTCGTCGCGGTCGTGATCGGCTACAACGCCGTGAGCGGCGAGCGCGAGTCCGGCTCCCTGAAGCTGCTCCTCTCGCTGCCGCACTCGCGGGCCGACGTCGTCTTCGGGAAGGTCGTCGGCCGCGGCGCCGCGCTGTCGGTCGCGGTGTTCGTCGGGTTCCTGCTCCCCGCCGCCGTGCTGGCCGTGCTCGCGCAGACCGGGGGGATCGCGGCGTTCAACGTCGGCTCGTACTTCGGGTTCACCGTCTTCGCCGCGGTGCTCGGGGTCGTCTTCGTCGCGATCGCGGTCGGCTGCTCGGCCGCCGCGTCGACCCAGCGGCGCGCCCTGATCGGCGGCGTCTCGATCTACGTCCTGTTCGTGCTGCTGTGGGGTGCCGTCACCGGCCAGTTCCTCGGCGCTGCCGGCGGGATCGTCGACCCGCTCCCGGTGTCGACGGAGCAGGTCCGGGCGTTCCTCCGGGTGTCGAACCCGACGACCGGCGTCGAGATCCTGTCGAACGCGTTCCTCGGCGGGCAGCTGTTCGCGGGCGAGACCGTCAACCGACAGATATCGGCGGCGTCGATGCTCGTGTTCTGGACGGTCGCGCCGCCGCTGGTCGGGCTCTGGAAGTTCGACGCCGACGACTTATAAACGAAGGCGGCCGTCTCGCGGCCGGTTACGCCGTCGCGCGCTCGATCGCCGCTTCGAGGTCGGCGACGATGTCGGCGGGGTCCTCGATGCCGACGGAGAGCCGCACCATGTCACCGGTGACGCCGGCGTCCTCCTGTTCTGCTTCGGTCAACTGCTGGTGAGTCGTCGACGCCGGGTGGATGACGAGCGTCTTCGCGTCGCCCACGTTCGCCAGCAGCGACGCGAGGTCGGCGTTCTCGACGGTGCCCTTCGCGGCCTCGTAGCCGCCCTCCAGCCCGAAGGTGATCATGCCGCCGTAGCCGCCCTCCAAGTACTCGCTCGCCTCCGCGTGGGTCTCGTGGCTCTCCAGTCCGGGGTAGTTCACCCACGCCACGTCCCCGTGCTCGTCGAGGTACTCCGCGACGATGCCGGCGTTCTCGCAGTGGCGGTCCATTCGGAGGGGAAGCGACTCCGTCTGCTGGAGCGTGTTCCACGCGTCGAACGGCGACTGCTGGTTCCCCAAGTCGCGCAGCCCGCGGGTGACCGCCGCGAAGGTGAACGCCGCCTCGCCGAACGCGTCGACGTAGTTGATCCCGTGGTACGCGGGGTTGTCCTGCGCGATCTCCGGGAACTTCTCGGGGTACTCGCCCCACGGGAAGGAGCCGCCGTCGACGAGGACGCCGCCGACGGTGGTGCCGTTGCCGGTGAGCCACTTCGTCGTCGACTCCCAGACGAGGTCAGCGCCGTGGTCGAGCGGGCGGCAGAGGGACGGCGTCGCGAACGTGTTGTCGACGAACAGCGGGGCGCCGTGCTCGTGGGCGATGTCGGCGATCCGCTGGATGTCCGGCGTGACGAGGGCGGGGTTCCCGATGGTTTCGATGTGGACGTAGGCGGTGTCCTCGTCGATGGCGTCGGCGTATCCCTCGTAGTCGAGCGGGTCGACGAACCGCGTCGAGACCCCGCGCCGCTCGACGGAGTGGGTGAGGTAGGTGTAGGTGCCGCCGTACAGCGCCGACGAGGAGACGATGTTGTCGCCCGCGGACGCGAGCATGAACGTCGCCAGGTCGAGCGACGCCATCCCGGAAGCGGTGGCGATCGCGCCGACGCCGTTCTCCAGGGAGGCGAGCCGCTCTTCGAGGGCGCCGTTCGTCGGGTTCATGATCCGGGAGTAGACGTTGCCGGCCTCCTCCAGCGCGAACAGCCGGGCGGCGTGGTCGGCGTCCTCGAACTCGTAGGACGTCGTCTGGTAGATGGGCGTGGCCCGGGCGCCGGTCGCCGGGTCCGGGTCGGAGCCGGCGTGGACGCTTCGGGTGCGGAACTCGCGGTCGGGCTGGTCCTCGTCGGATGGCATGGATCGACGTGGGCCCGCCACGTATTTAACTGCGCCCGCAGTTGCCGGCGTTACCGGTTTCTCGGAGACGGCATCGTGGCGTGGCACCGCTGCCGCGCCCGACTCGTGCGAACCGTTAACAGCGTCGAACCGTAACTCAAGTTATGGGAACCCAAGGTCCGCGCGGCGAGACCCTCGAGCTAGAGGACGCGGTCGGCGGTATCCCGGACGCCGTCTGGCAGTACACGGCGCTCGGCGCCGCCCTCCTCGTCGGTTTCGCCCTCCTCAGCCAGAGCCTCGTCTTCGGCGTCGGAGCGCTCGCGGTGTTGCTGGCGGCGGTCACGGTCGTCAGCGCGGTCGAGATCGTCGACGCCTACGAAAAGGAGGCGCTCACGGTGTTCGGCGAGTACCGGAAGCTCCTCCAGCCGGGCGTCCACCTCATTCCGCCGTTCGTCTCCCGGACGTACGCGTTCGACATGCGGACGCAGACGCTCGACGTCCCGCAGCAGGAGGCGATCACGCGGGACAACTCGCCGGTGACGGCGGACGCGGTCGTCTACATCAAGGTGATGGACGCGAAGAAGGCGTTCCTCGAGGTGGACGACTACAAGAAGGCGGTCTCGAACCTCGCGCAGACCACGCTCCGGGCCGTCCTCGGCGACATGGAGCTCGACGACACGCTCTCCCGTCGCGACCAGATCAACGACCGCATCAACGAGGAGTTAGACGAGCCGACCGACGAGTGGGGGATCCGCGTCGAGGCCGTCGAGGTCCGCGAAGTGAGCCCCTCGCAGGAGGTCCAGCGGGCGATGGAACAACAGACCGGTGCCGAGCGCCGCCGCCGCGCGATGATCCTCGAGGCGCAGGGGGAACGCCGCTCGGCGGTCGAGCAGGCCGAGGGTGACAAGCAGTCGAACATCATCCGGGCGCAGGGTGAAAAGCAGAGCCAGATCCTCGAGGCGCAGGGGGACGCGATCTCGACGGTCCTCCGGGCGCGGTCCGCGGAGTCGATGGGCGAGCGCGCCATCATCGAGCGCGGGATGGAGACGCTCGAGGAGATCGGCAAGGGCGAATCGACGACGTTCGTCCTCCCGCAGGAGCTCACCAGCCTCGTCGGCCGCTACGGCAAGGCGCTCTCCGGCTCCGACGTCCAGCAGATGGAGGGGTTAGAGAGCAAGGAGTTCGACGAGGAGACGGAGAAGATGCTCGGCTTGGAGGACATCGAGAGCGCCCTCGAACAACTCGACACCGTCGCCGACAGCGATCTACGGACCGACGAGACCCGCGACGCGGACACGGCCCGCGACGTCGACCTCGCCCGTCAGGAGGGAGAGACCCGCGAGGCCGACCGGGATGTCGAGCTGGAGGCCGAGAGCGAGCGCCCGGGGACGTAAGCCCGACTCGCGGCTGCCGCACGTCGTCGACAGAGAAGCTCGCCGGAACCACGATCGCGCCGCCGCACGGGTCGCTGACGTTCCCAGAGCCGAAGACGCCCACCTCGAGGCGGACCGGGACATCGATCTGGAGTCGGAGTCTGGGAGTGACTGAGACGGTAGGCGAGCCGCCACGAGTAGCGATCAGCTTTCACAGGCTCTACACTCGAGAATATCTCGACTGAATTTCTGTGCGGCATTCACGCTGTGCTGATAGTAGAGGCTCTTGACCCCTTTTTTCCAAGCTTCTATGTAGAGCTGATTGATCTCCTTGACGCTCACTTCACTCGGATCGATCGAGATGTTCACGCTCTGTGCTTGGTCTATGTGTTTCTGTCTCTGTGCCGCCTGATTGATGATCGCCATCTGCGGTATCTCGGCGAAGGTCTTGAACACCTCTTTCTCTTCGTCCGTCAGACACTCGAGATGTCGAACGCTCCCGTCCTTATTGGCGATGCTGTCCCAGACTTCGCGGGTGTCTTTGCCCCGCTCCACCAGTATCGCCTGAAGGAATCTGTTTTTTTGCGTCGACTTTAGCTTCGCACCGTCTCGCACGAAGTAGTTCGATTTCAGCGGCTCGATGCTCGGACTGACCTGACCCAGAATGACGCTGCTCGATTTCGTCGGAGCCACGCTCATCGTCGTCGTGTTCCGCCTGCCGTAGCCCTCGAGAACCTCCGGCTCCCCGAACTCATCCGCAAGCGCTTCACTCGCCTCGTAGCTCCGCTCTTTGATGATCCGGAAGATCTCCCCGTTCTTCTCCATCGCCTCCATGCTGTCGAAGGGGATCATGTTGCTCTGGAGGTAGCTGTGCCACCCGAGGACGCCGATCCCTATCGCTCTGTGTCTCTTCGCGAACCGCACGGCCCGCTCCATGAACTGTACTCCCTCCGTGCGCTGGATGAATTCCTCCATCACCGCGTCCAGGAATCGCGTCAGAGTCTCCACTGCATCGGTATCCTTCCATTCGTCGTAGTGGAGAGCGTTCATACTTGAGAGACAGCAGACGAAGCTCTCGTCCGCCGTGGCCGGCAGCGCTATCTCGGTACACAGGTTGGACGCGTTTATCTGGTAATCCTTGTCCTTGTAGACCTGTGGCTTCCCCTCGTTCATGTTCCCCCGGAAGATTATATACGGAACGCCGATATTGATCCGGGTCTCGATAATGTCCGCCCAAGTCTCTCGCTTCTCTTCATCGCCGTCAATCATCGCCTGAAACCAGTCGTCACCGATGATGACTCCGTAGTAGATGTCCTGTACTGGGTCCCCTTCGGTTTTGATGTTAAGCCATTCTTCCAGGTCGTCGTGTTCGACGTCGATGTAGCCGGCGAACTGCCCCCGCCGGGTTTCGCCCTGGCTGATGACGTTGATGATCGTATCGAACAGCTCTGTGAAGCTGTAACTCCCGTTGCTCTTGCCGTTGTTCGTTATCGGACTGCCTCGCGGCCGCAGCTCACCGAAGTACCCGCTCGTGCCGCCGCCCTGCTTGGTCATCTCACCCACCTCGGCTTGGGTGTAGAGAATGCTCTCGATGCTATCCTCCATGTAGCTGCCGAAGCAACTGATAGGAAGGCCTCTGTCCAGTCCGAAGTTGGACCACACCGGGCTCGCGAGACTATAGAAGCCCCGACTCATGTACTCGTAAAACTTGTCCGCGAAGCCCTCCTCACCGAGGATCTCTTCGGCGCGCTCCGCTATCTGTCTGACTCTCTCTTCCGCTTCGACGCCCTCGATCAGGTACCCCTCTCTGAGAAACTCCCTACTGTCCTCGTTCAGCCAGTAGAACGGTTCCGTATGCTGTTGCTCAACGCTTTCGAGTTCTGTTTGTGCCATTGTTAGAACATGTCCTCGGCGGTAACGCTCTGCGTGTGTTTGTTGTACGTGGTCGACCGCTTGCTGAAGAAGTCGTTATCCTTGGTCATCATAATGTCCTCGTCGAACCAGCGCGTCTCCTCAAGCAGGTCGTCGTCCGTCTCGAATATCGGTTCCACGCCGACGGTTTCTAGGCTCTGATTGAACCGGTCTCGCAGAAACGCGTCGACGTGCGCTCGAGGAAGGAACTCCAGCTCGCCGTCAGCGAATATCCAATTCAGAATCTCCAGCTCTGCCTCGTAGGCCTGCCGACAGGCCTCTTGGACGTCCTCCTCGAAGTCGTCATCGAAGAGGTCCGGGTTCTCCTCGCTGATCGTCTCCACCAGCTCAATCCCGAACAGACCGTGAATCTGCTCCTCTTTGCTGGTTGCTTCGACGGCGTTCGCTATCCCCGTGAACTTCTTTTCGTGCTTGTCGAAGCTCGTCATTATGAGGAACTGGCTGAATAGCGAGACGTGTTCGACGAACGTACTGAACAGCAGGATGCTCATCACGTACTCCCGTTCGTCGTCGCTCTCGCTCTTCTCCAGATACTCATCGAGATACTCGATCCGCTCTTTGATCGCCGGCTCCTCAGTTACCTGCTCGAAATCGTCCGTGATTCCTAAGACGTCGAG
Source organism: Halorubrum sp. Ea8 (assembly GCF_002252925.1). Lineage (NCBI taxonomy): Archaea > Methanobacteriati > Methanobacteriota > Halobacteria > Halobacteriales > Haloferacaceae > Halorubrum > Halorubrum sp. Ea8. The sequence continues at coordinate 46,194 of NZ_NHPF01000100.1, read as the reverse complement.
TAGGTGACTGTAGGCGTCCATGTGCCGCACCTCGCTTTCCGCAAAGGTCATACCCACGTTCCCGACCTCGGCTTTGGGCATCTCCTCGTAGATATCCGACCAAAACGTCTTCACTTGCACCTCGATCTGCGCGATAGCCAACATCGTCCGCTTGATAACGGTCTGCTCAGCAGGAGTCGTGTTGACCCTGAAGTCTTGGACATCTCCGTCGAAATTAAACTCCGTGTGTACCCAGTAGCTGTTCCGGATCGCCTCGACGTAGTCGAGAAACTCGCTGTACTCGTAGGGCTTCAGCTGTTTTCTCTCCGAGAAGATGTCCGTCTCTATGTCTGCGCCTGTACTCGCGTTCGTGTTTGCGTTTTCGCTTTCACTCATCGTTGGTCATCTCAAACGTGACCGATTGCGTTGGATTGGCTCTGCCACTGTCTAGCATCAGTCTGGTGAGTCCGACCGCAGTCGTGTCGCTCGGGAGACGGTCTTACAGCGTGACGTGAGTGTAGCCGTGTGAACCGTATCGGACCACACAGACTCCACCGGTATAAGTATTACCAACAAAATTGCAGTATAACAAGTTCACTTTCACACTAGAAGGGCGGAGTCGTTCCTCCGATCCACGAATGGGCGGTGCCGAGACGGGGACTGAGCGGTAATCTCCGGTTACGGGTGGTCGCTACAGTGCCCAACTGGCGGCGTCAAGCACCCGCGTAGTCCAATCGCGATGACTCCGCCGAGCAGTTCGGCGAGGAGCGCGAACCCGGAGCCGGGCGCGAGCGAGAGACCGACGAGACGTGAGACTCGGACGACGTCGACCTCACCCGGCAGGAGGAGGAGACCTGCGAGGCCGACCGCGACGTCGAGCTGGAGGCCGAGAGCGAGCGCCCGGGGAACTAGGGTCGGAGTCGGCCTCGAACGAACCCGGGCCGTCAGGGGCGCCAGTTCGCCGGATCGACCGCCCAGAGCGCGCCCACCGCGAGGACGCCGGCGACGCCCCCGGCGACGAGAGCGAGCACCGAGCCGGGGACGGCGACGACCGAGGCGAGCAGCAGGACCGCGGCGACGAGCAGCGCGACCGTGTCCTCCGTGGTCGACGCGCGCACGACGGGCGCCACCGCCCCGCCGACGACGGCGCCGGCCGCGACCGCGGCGGGCGGACCGGAGCGCAGCGCCGCGAGCGACTCCGGAAGGCCAAACGCGGCGAGGGACGCCCCGGAGCCCGCACCGATCCCCGCGCCGAGCGCGAGCGCGCCGACGGCACCGAGCGCGGGCGCGAGGAGGGCGGTCCGCGCGGAGAGGTCGGCGTCGACGAGCGCGGCCCCGCCGGAGACCACCAGTACCGATCCGGCCGCGAGGAGCGCGGGCGCGACCAACAGCGAGACCGGGGACGGCACGACGAAGTCTGGGGTGCCGGACGCGGTCGCCGATCCGGGGACGACCGCGGGCGCGACGGTGGCGGCGCCCGCGAACGCGGCGCCGGCGACCGCGAGCAGGACGAGTCCGAGGAGGCGGCGGCGGAGAGCTGTCATACCGACGGGAACGCCGCCGGGACACAAAACGATCGCGGGACTGAGACGGGATCGGTGCCGGGATGCGAGGGGCGCGACGCGGGTCGGCGGCGCGCGATCTGAACGCGTCGCCCGCGGCGGGGCCCTACACGGTCACGCCGGCGCGGTCGCCGTCGATCGAGACGACGACGCGCTCGGGCGGTCCCCGCTCGTCCGTCAGTCGGATCAGGAGGGTCTTGACGACCGGGTCGTCGGTGTCGACGTCGCCGCGGACGCCGACTCGGTCGACGGCGATCCGGAGCGAGCGGTCGCCGATGCGGCTGATCGCACCGAGTCGGAGCGCGACGGCCGGCGCCGTGAGCCGCTGGGCGACGACGAGCACGGCCTCCCCGTCGTCGTCGACGAAGGCGGTCGCGTCGACGAACGCTCGCGTCTCCGTCGCGTCGGGACGGAGCGCGCTCCTCGCCTCCGCGCTCGATCGGAAGGAGGCGGCGTGGGTGATGATCTCCGCGGGACGGTCGAGGACGCTCTGTCCGTCGACCAGCGGGTTCCCGTCGATGGAGCGGCTCCGGACGCCGAGGTCGCGGGGCGTCGACGCCGCGAGGTCGTGGAGGCGGTCGACGCACCCCGCCGTGGCGGCGGTGAGGGCGCCGACGACGACCGCGCGGCGGTGCATGTGACGGGCTCTGACGGTCGGGAATAAAACCCCGTCGTCGCGCGTCTCGGCGCGTGAGAATCGGGCGGACGCGGGGCGATCGGAGGCGTCGAACCGAGGGCGTGGAAGCGGGACGGTCGAGCCGGGTCGAGCGAGACGGTCGAGACGGACGGCCGAGACGGATCGGCGCGCCGGCCTACTCGTCGACCATCGGCGCGGGCACGCCTCCGTCGTCGGCGTCGAGTTCGAAGGCCCGGCGGAGCTCGGCGATCCGGTCGCGGATGTCCGCGGCGAGTTCGAACTCCAGGTTGCTCGCGGCCTCCTCCATCCGGTCTTCGAGCGCCTCGATCTGCGCTTCGGCCTCGTCTTCGCTCTCGACGTCGCCGACGCTGACCGACGAGGTGTCCGTCTTCGACCCCGGGAGGTTCGTCTCGCCGACCGGCTTGTCGATCGTCGTCGCCTCGTAGCCGTGCTCGGCGTTGTACTCCAGCTGGATCTCGCGGCGGCGCTGGGTCTCCTCGATCGCCGCCTCCATCGAGTCGGTCATCCGGTCGGCGTAGAGGACGACCTCGCCGTTGACGTTGCGGGCGGCCCGCCCCATCGTCTGGACGAGAGTCGTCGTCGAGCGGAGGAACCCCTCCTGGTCGGCGTCGAGGATCGCGACGAGCGAGACCTCCGGAATGTCGAGCCCCTCGCGGAGCAGGTTGATCCCGACGAGCACGTCGATGTTGCCGAGCCGGAGGTCGCGGATGATCTCGTGGCGCTCGAGGGTGTCCGTCTCGTCGTGCATGTACGCCACGTCGACGCCGGCCTCCTCGAAGTACTCCGTGAGGTCCTCGGCCATCCGCTTGGTGAGCGTGGTGACGAGGACGCGCTCGTCGCGCTCGATCCGGTCGTCGACCCGATCGAGGAGGTCCTCGACCTGCCCGGTCGCCCCCGTCACCTCCACCTTCGGGTCGACGAGATGGGTCGGCCGGACGATCTGCTCGACGATGCGGTCGGAGGTCTCGCGCTCGTAGTCGCTCGGGGTCGCCGAGACGTAGAGGGTCCGGTCCGTCTTCTCCTCGAACTCCTCGAAGGTGAGCGGACGGTTGTCGTAGGCGGTCGGGAGCCGGAACCCGTTCTCGACGAGCGAGTCCTTCCGGGACTTGTCCCCCTCGTACTGCCCTTTGATCTGGGGGATCGTCTGGTGGGACTCGTCGATCACGGTGAGGAAGTCGTCGGGGAAGTAGTCGAGGAGGGTGTAGGGGGCGTCGCCCGACTCCCGGTCGTCCATGTGCACCGAGTAGTTCTCGATCCCCGAGCAGTAGCCCGCCTCCCGGAGCATCTCGATGTCGAAGGTGGTCCGCTCCTCGATGCGCTGGGCGGCGACCAGATCGCCCTGCCGCTCGAAGTAGCTGACCCGTTTCTCCATCAGGTCCTCGATCTCCGCGATCGCCTGCTCCAGCTGGTCGTCGGGGATCGAGTAGTGCTCGGCGGGGTGAAGCATGACCGCGGGCTCCTCGCTCACGACCTCGCCTTTCATCGGGTCGACCTTGATCATGCGGTCTATCTCGTCGCCCCACAGCTCCACCCGGACCGCGTACCGCCCGTACATCGGGTAGATCTCGACGGTGTCGCCGCGGACGCGGAAGGTGCCCTGCGTGAAGTCCACGTCGTTGCGCTCGTAGTTCAGGTCGACGAGCCGGGCGAGCAGCTCCTCGCGGCCGACCTCCTCGCCGACCTCCAGGCGGAGCGCCATGTCGCGGTAGTTCTGCGGGTCGCCGAGCCCGTAGATGGCCGAGACCGAGGCGACGACGATCACGTCGTCGCGGGTGAGCAGGGAGCGGGTCGCGGAGTGGCGGAGGCGGTCAATCTCCTCGTTTATCGACATCTCCTTGTCGATGAACGTGTCCGTCTGCTCGACGTACGCCTCCGGCTGGTAGTAGTCGTAGTAGGAGACGAAGTACTCGACGGCGTTGTCCGGGAACAGCTCGCGGAACTCCTCGTACAGCTGGGCCGCGAGCGTCTTGTTGTGGGCCAACACGAGCGTCGGCTGGTCCAGCTCCTCGGCGACCCACGAGACGGTGTTCGTCTTCCCGGAGCCGGTGACGCCGAGGAGGGTCTGCTTGTCGGCGCCCGACTCGTACCCCTCGACCAGCTGTTCGATCGCCTCGGGCTGGTCGCCCGCGGGCTCGAACGGGGCGTCGACCCGGAGCGGGCGGTCGACGGTCGGGCGGTCCTCCGAGAGGGGAGAGTCGGCGTCGCTCACGATACGCGTCGTTGGGTGGCGAGACACTTGAGCGGCGCGGCTAGGTAAGTGACTGCGGCGAAATCGTCTCGCGCGGACGGTTCCGCTCCGGAGAAGACCCATTATCGATCGGGCTGAACACCAGATCGTGTCCCTCCCGTTCTCACCCGCCGTCGCGTTCGGCATGGCCCTCTTCCTGTTCGTTCTGTTGGCGACAGGCGTCTGGGTGAACTTCGACGCACACGCTCGCGGAAGCGATTATCCGACCGTCTGGGCCGTCTTCGCACCGCTCTCGGGGATCGTACTGGCGTACTACCTCCTCTGGTGGCGTCGCGGGCGGCCCCGCGAGCGGCCGCCGGGCCGAGTGGAGCGAGCCGCCGTTACCGTCGTCGTCGCCGGAATCGGCGGGATGATCGCCGGAAGCCTCGTGTCGCCGCCCGACCCGGCCGCGCAGCTGACCGTCTGGCCGATCGCGTTCGCCTGCTGTCTCCCCGTCGCGTATTGGGTGGTCAGACGGCGGTTTGGCGCGGCCGGAGGCGGGAACGCCGGTCGGTAGAGAGGATCGAGGTCTCCAAAGTCCCGGCCGCTCGGTTATAAACCGTTGGCTGCCGATCGACGGTGAACACCGCCGAAGCCCCAGCCGCGAGGACTCGCGCGCTTTGCTGCGCTCCTCACTCGCGTTGTTCGCTGCGGTGCTTGCTGCAGCGTGCTTCGTCCTCGCGACAGCGAGGCGCTTCGCGCCTCTGGCAGCCGGCGGCGACTGCCCCTTTGAGTCCCGCCCCCGCACGGCCACCGTACCTCACGCCTCCCCAGCCTCGTCACCGGCGCTACGCGCCGGTTGCAAGCGAGAGCTTTGCTCTCGCCCTGTCGCTGGCGCGTCCCACGCCAGCGACTCCCTCGCGCGCGCTGACTCACGGCCTGTCGGCCGCTCGTCGGCACGCGCCGCCGCCACGGTGTCTGATTAGTCGGCTGCGCATGGATCCCGTCCGCCGCTCACCGGACGAAAACGTTTCCCCGTCGCCCCGCGACGCTCTCCGTATGCGCATCGCCGTCCCCAACAAGGGCCGCCTGCACGACCCGACGCTCTCGCTGTTAGAGCGCGCGGGGCTCCACGTCGAGGAGACCGCCGACCGCCAGCTGTACGCCGACACCGTCGACCCCGACGTGACGGTGCTGTTCGCGCGCGCGGCCGACATCCCCGAGTACGTCCGGGACGGCGCGGCCGACCTCGGGATCACGGGGCTCGATCAGGCGGCGGAGTCCGGCGGCGTGGCGGACGGCGCCGCGTCCGCGGCCGACGGCGACCTCGTCGACCTGCTCGATCTGGGGTACGGCTCCTGTAAGCTCGTCCTCGCGGCCCCGGAGGACGGCGCGGTCGAGACCGTCGGCGACCTCGCCGGCGGGACCGTCGCCACCGAGTTCCCGGCGGTCACCCGCGACTACCTCGATCGGGTGGGCGTCGACGCCGACGTGGTCACCGTGACGGGCGCGACGGAGCTGACGCCCCACGTCGACATGGCCGACGCCATCGTCGACATCACCTCGACGGGGACGACGCTGAAGGTGAACCGCTTGGCCGTGATCGACGACGTGCTCGACTCCTCGGTGCGGCTGTTCGCGCGCCCCGACGTGGTCGACGACCCGAAGGTCGAACAGGTGTTGACCGCGTTCGAGTCCGTGCTCGCGGCCGACGGCCGGCGCTACCTGATGATGAACGCGCCGACGGAGCGGCTCGACGAGGTCAAAGACGTGATCCCCGGGCTCGGCGGCCCGACGGTGATGGACGTCGAGGCCGACGAGGACGGGAACGGGATGGTGGCGGTCCACGCCGTCGTCGAGGAGCGCGACGTGTTCGCGACGATCTCGGAGCTGAAGGCTGTCGGCGCGAGCGGCATCCTGGTCACCGAAATCGAACGGCTCGTGGAGTAGCCGGGAGCCGACCGACACCGGCCGAGCCCCGCGGATCGGCCGCCGTGATTCAGTCGTTCTCCGCCCCGATCAGCGCCTCCTTCTGCGCGCGGGTGAGCGACTTGATCTCGTGTTCCCGCGACATCGCCGCCGACTTCGAGTCGAACGACTCGACGTGCCGTAAGGTCACGGGAGTCCGTCCCCTGGTGTACTTCGCGCCCTCTCCGGCGTCGTGCTCGGCAACGCGCCGCTCCACGTCGGTGGTGTAGCCGGTGTACAGCGTCCCGTCCGCGCACTCGATCACGTAGACGTGGTGCGGCGCGTCCTGACTCGGCGTCGACACGGCGCCCGGTCGGCGCGGGCGCGAGGAATACCTGCCGGTCTCGGCGCGGTCGGGGAAGCCGGACGCGCGGGCGGCGCGAACGCGGTCGGGTGCGGTGTCGCGGCGGGATCGACCGGGTCAGTCCCCAGTACGAGCGCGTTCTCGGGAGACTTCGGCGATCCCGGCGTTCGCGGAACAGTCCGGACAGGCGTTCAGGTCGCCGTACTCGTCCGCGAAGACGCGTGCGAAGCGGTCCGAGACGTGCGACCCGCAGTGGTCACAGAGTGGCATTCGGTACCGGTGGTTACCGGCGATAGATCGTAAGGTTTCGACGGACAAATACCCTTTCTCACCCCCGCCAGCTTCCGGAAATCTACATATAAAGCCCCGTCATGAGACGGGTGGGGAGCCGGCGGTCAGTCGCGCCGCGCCGCGTCGACCGCGCGCGCTATCAGCCCCGCCTGCGCCCCGGCGACGAAGCCGGCGTCGACGTTCACCGTCGTGAGCACCGAACAGGACTGGAGCGCACCGTGGAGCGCGGCGACGCCCTCGCCGCCGACGCCGTATCCCGTCGACACCGGGAGCGCGATCACCGGCGCCGCGACGAGTCCCGCGACGACCGTGGGGAGCGCCCCCTCGCGGCCCGCCGCGACCACGACGACGTCGGCCTCGCGGACCCGGTCGCGCTGGTCCAGGATCCGGTCGAGGTTCGCGACGCCGACGTCGTCCACGCGGTCGACGGTCGCGCCGATCTCGCCGGCGACCACCGCCGCCTCGCCCGCGGCCGCCGCGTCGGCGGTGCCCGCCGCGACGACCGAGAGCGTCGCGTCGAGCGCGGGCGGGTCGAAGTCGGCGGCGTGGACGACGACGGTCCCGGCCCGCTCGTCGTGGTCGACGGTGGGGTCGAGCGACGCCGCGGTCTCGAGATCGAGGTCCGCCATCGCCGTCCGGATCGCCGCCGCGTCCTCGGCGTCGGCCCGGGTGACGAGCGCGCGGCCGGTCGTCTCGACCGCGGTCGCCGTCAGCGCCGCGACCTCCGCCGGCGTCTTCCCCTCCGCGAGGATCGCCTCGGGGATCCCTCGTCGGTGCTCGCGGGCGGCGTCGAACCGGCCGGCCGCCGTCGTCGCGTAGCCCGCGAGCCGCGATTCCGCCTCCGCGACGCCGATATCGCCGGCGTCGAGCGCCTTGAGCGTGTCGCGCATGCGTCCCCGTCAGGGGCCGAACGGGTCGAACCTATCGGTCCGCGGCGGGCGAGCGGCCCCGCTCGCCGAGCGGTCTCACAAAGCTTATAAGGAAGCATTCCGGCACCCCCTCGCGAACGGGCCGCAGGGCGCCCCTCGCGGTCGAATTCAGGAACTCTTATTAACTGTCGATGGATATCACCGATCGCATGGCAGACCTTATTGTCAAAGCGGCCGTCAAGGAAGCGCTGGACGACAAGAACGTCGCTTCGGACTTCTACGACGCGCTCGACGACGAAGTGGACGAGCTGCTCGAAGACGCCGCGCGCCGCGCCGAGGCCAACGACCGGAAGACGGTCCAGCCGCGCGACCTCTAAGGCGGACGCGACTCTCGACCCGATTTTTTGACCGCGCGCCGACCGCAGAGCGGCGCGACCGCCGCGCACGTCGGTAGCGACCGCGTCCCGGAGATCAGCGCGTGAGCACCCGAACCCCCGAGTCCGTTCCGACGTGGACCTCGTCGGCGAGGTCGACGAAGAGGCCGTGTTCGACGACGCCCGGCGTCGCGGAGAGGGTCGTCGCGAGCGCCGAGGGCTCCGCGATTTCGCCGAACGAACAGTCGAGCACGAGGTTCCCGTTGTCGGTGACGACCGGGCCGTCCTTCCGCTCCGCGCGGCGGAGGGTCGGCTCGCCGCCCGCCGCGCGGACCGCCTCGGCCACCGCGGATCGGCCGGCGGGAAGCACCTCTACCGGAACGGGGCGGTCGAGAGCCGCGGCCTCCTTCGACGGGTCGGCGACGACGAGGAAGCGGTCGGCCGCGGCGTCGACCAGCTTCTCGCGGGCGTGCGCGGCGCCGCCGCCCTTTATGAGCGGGCCCGCGGTCGGCCCGCCGTCGCCGACCGCGACCTGGTCCGCGCCGTCGATCGCGACGTCGATCCCGGGCGCGTCGGGCCCCGTCGCCTCGTCGAGGCCGAGCAGCGGGATCCCGCGGTCGGCGGCGAGTTCGCGGCTCGCGAACGAGGTCGGAACCCCGCGGACGTCCAGCCCGGCGTCGACTCGTTCGCCCAGTCTGCGGATCGCGTGGGCCGCGGTCGAGCCCGTTCCGAGGCCGACGACGTCGCCGTCGTCGACCGCCGCCGCCGCCGACTCGCCGGCGCGTCGCTTCGCCGCGTCGCTCCCGCCGCTCGTCTTCATACCACCGACTCGACGGGGAGAACCGAAAAGGCGTCGGCGTCGATCACTCCAGCCGGTCCAGCACCGCCTCCGCGTCGTAGGCCAGGGAGAGCTCGCGGGAGCGGCCGCGCCCCTCGACGTCGGCGTACTCGGCCTCGATCACGCCGAGCTGGTCGAGCTTGTTGATGATCTCGGAGTAACGGGTGTAGCCGAGGTCGGTCTCGTCGCGGAACGCCTCGTACACCGTCCCGGCGCGCTCGCCGTCGTTCTCCGCGAGGACGCGGACGAGGGCGCGCTCGGACTCCGAGAGCCCGCGGAGCGACCGCGAGAGGTGGACGTGTTTCGACTTGTCGTACGCCGACTCGACGTCCTCGTCGGCGATCGTCTTCGAGGCGCGCATCTCGGCGTTCAGTCCGGCGCGGCGGAGCAGGTCGATCCCGACCCGGAGGTCGCCGCTCTCGGCGGTGAGGTCGGCGACGCGCTCCAGTTCGGCGTCGGCGATGACGCCGTCGTGGAAGCCGCGCTTCGCGCGCTCGAAGAGGATGTCGTAGATCTCGGTGGCGTCGTAGACGGGGAAGTACACCTCCTCCGGGCGGAACACCGACTGCACGCGGGTGTCGAGGTCGTCGATCACGTCGAGCCCGAGGTCCGAGGAGACGACGATGACGCCGATCTTCGCGCCCGAGTGCGCCTCGTGGGCGCGCAGAAGCGAGTAGAGGGTGTCCGACGCCTCGTTCTCGTAGAAGAGGTAGTTCACGTCGTCTAAGGCGACGACGAGCACGTCGTCCTCCTCGACGAGCCGGTCGGTGATCTGACCGAACAGCTTCTTGAAGGAGATCCCCGAGGAGGGCGGCTCGTAGTCGAAGATCCCCTCGAACAGCCGGGAGAAAACGGCGTACCGCGTCGAATCGACCTGGCAGTTGACGCGGACCGTCCGGACGTCGGTGCGGGCGCCGAGCTCGCCGAACAGCTTCTGGACCGCGGTCGTCTTGCCGGTGCCGGGCGGGCCGCGCACCATCGTGTTGAGGGGGCGAGAGCCGCGCACCGCGGGGCGGAGCGCGTACTTCAGGCTCTCCAGCTGGCTCTCACGGTGGCGGAACGTCTCGGGGACGTGGTCGATCTCGAACACCGACTCGTCGCGGAACACCGACTCGTCCCACGAGAGCATGTCGCCGCCGGCGTCCCCGGTCATGTGCACACCACGAGAGGCCGTCCACTTAACCGTTGCCCGGAGGGAGAGTGAAACTGAAACTTGTCGGTTGCGACGCTCAGATGCCGAGTATCACCGACCGGTCGTTCACTCTCGGGACGGTGCGAACGCGGCGTTGTCGCGGCGGTCACGGGCCGAGATCGGACGCGCTCACGACCGATCGAGCACCAGCACGTGTCGGGTGAGCGATCGGTGGACGCGGCGCTCGAAGGCGGCGTCGACCGTCCAGCCCGCCGCGCGGGCCGACCCGCGCCAGTCCCGGTCGGCGACGACGACGGCGCGGGGCGCGACCCGGGCCGCCTCCGCGAGCGCGCCCGAGACGAGGTCGGCGAGGTCGTGGGTGGCGATCTTCGACTGGCGGCCGTACGGCGCGTCGAAGGCGACGCCGTCGACGGCGTCGTCGCGGAGCGGGAGGGCCGTGGCGTCGCCGCGGGCGACGTGCCAGCTCGGGTGCTCCGGGGAGTCACCCACGTACTCGCGGAGGTTCTCCCGCGTCCCGCGGACCATCTTCCGCTGGGCGTCGCAGGCGACGACGTCGGCGCCGACGAGCCCGGCCTCCAGCGGGAGCCCGCCGGTCCCGCACATCGGGTCGAGCAGGGTCCGGCCGGGCGCGGCGCCCGCGAGGTTGGCGTACGCGCGGGCGTCGGCCGGCGCCATGCTCCCCGGCTGGAAGAACGGGCGGTCGGTCGGTTTGGGGGCGAAGTCGCGAGCGGCCTCCGCGGCGACCCAGCCGAGCGCGCAGACGGACGCGTCGCCGCCGTCGGCGCCGGGAATCGCGTCGTGAACGGCGCGCTCGCCCGCCGCGAACAGCGCGCGCAGGACGTGGTCGGGGTCGTCGAGGTCGACGTCGAACCCGCGGTCGACGAGGACGCCCCCGAGGGCGCGCTCGGCGTCGCTCGTCGAGACGGTCGCCGTGTTCCGGACGTTCCGGGCCCGCACCGCGACCGTCCCCGAGCGGTCGAGCGGCGCCGCGTCGAGCGCGGCGACGGCGGCGGCGAGGTCGGCGTCCGTGCGGGCGACCGCCTCGTGGGCGGCGCGGGTGTAGGCGAGCCGGCGCACTCCGGCGCGATCGGTCGCGGCACTCGCGGCGCCCGGGGCGTCGCCGCCGGCGCGTGGGTCGTCGCCCGCCGCGTCGCTACGGGTGAGTCCGACGCTGCCGGCGGCGGCGACCCCGGGCGCGAGCAGCTCCACGCCGGTCGCGGCGGTGGCGGCCTCGCGGGCGGCGAAGGCGTCCGTCTCCCCGGCGAGTTCGAGCCAGTACACGCCCCGGAGTCGGGGAGCCGCTCGCAAGAGGATAGCGGTTCCGACCACGCACCTTTTTAAATGAATCAACCGATCGTGTTAGTAGTAATGGCCGATCCGAAGGAGACGATCACGATAGAGAACGTCGTTGCCTCCACGGGGATCGGGCAGGAGCTCGATCTCCAGAGCGTCGCGATGGACCTGGAGGGCGCCGACTACGACCCCGAGCAGTTCCCCGGGCTCGTGTACCGCACCACGGACCCGAAATCGGCCGCGCTGATCTTCCGGTCCGGGAAGATCGTGTGCACGGGCGCGAACTCGATCGACGCCGTCCACGAGAGCCTCGCCATCGTGTTCGACGAGCTCCGCGCGCTCCAGATCCCGATCGAGGACCCCGAGATCACGGTCCAGAACATCGTCACGTCCGCCGACCTCGGCGAGAGCCTCAACCTCAACGCGATCGCGATCGGGCTCGGGCTCGAACACATCGAGTACGAGCCGGAGCAGTTCCCCGGGCTCGTCTACCGGCTGGACGAACCGGACGTCGTGGCGCTGTTGTTCGGCAGCGGGAAGCTCGTCGTCACGGGCGGGACGAGCCCGGACGACGCGGCGGCCGCCGTCGACGTGATCGTCGAGGAGCTGGACGGCCTCGGGCTGTTGGCGTAGGCGGGCGACGCCGCGCCGCTCGCGACGGACCGATCCCGCGACCACTTTTACCCGCCGTCCCGTAGGTCGGGTATGCTTCTTCAGACGGTGACGCCGATCACGGTGCTGGGGACGACCATCCTGTTCGCGCTGTTCCTCTCCGTGACCGCACACCTCGCCGCCCGGAACGTCCTCGGCGACGTCGACCCGCGCCGCGCCCTCTACGTCGGTCCGCTCCCCGCGGTGATCGGCGTCGTCGGTGGGGCGTTCGCCGTCTCCGAGGCGCTCCTCGTCCCGGCCGCGCTCCTCGTCGACGGCGCGATGTTCGCGTGGAGCTACGACCAGCCCCGGCGGGTCGTGGCCGGGATGACCGTGATCCACGCCGTGATCACGACGCTGCTGTCGATCGTGCTGTTCGGGATCACGGCGCTGCTCGCGACGATGCCGGGGTAGCCGACGTCCGGTGCGGATCCGGCACGGCCGCGGCCCCACAGCCTCACCCCCGGCGCGGCGGCGGCCCCACAGCCCATCCCCTGCTCGGCGGCGGCCCCACAGCGTCACGGCTCCGGTGGCGACCCGTCGTACGCGTCGTGGTCACCGTAGAAGTTGAGCATCGCGAACTTCAGCTTCTCGGGGTCGACGTCGAGCAGCTCCTCCCGCTCCTCCGGCGGGAACGCGCTCCGGACCGAGTACTTGCCCATGTCCGCCGTCGTGTACCGGCGGTCGGCGAGGATCCGGACGCCGAAGTCGTCTGGACCGCGGACCACGCGGCCGAGCGCCTGTCTGGTCTTGCGGATCGTCGGGATCTCGACGGCGTACGCCCAGCCGGGGTCGCGGGCGCGGTCGCGATCGGCGAACGCCCGGTCATAGGCGTCCTGAACCGCCTCCGTCCGGTCGGAGAGGTACGGGTAGGGAACGCCGACGACCACCACCGTCCGGGCGTCGTCGGCGTCGAAGCTCACTCCCTCCGCGAGCGTTCCCCACAGCGAGGTGAACAGCGCGGCGTCGTCGCTGTCGACGAACGTCCGGCGCAGGTCCTCCTCGTCCTGATCGGGCCCGTCGAGGTAGAGGGAGCCGAGGTCGGCGCCCGCGAGTCCGGCTCCGGCCCCGACGTCGCCTCCGGCACCGGTCCCCGCCGAGCCGCCGAGCCGCTCGTAGTACCGTTCGGCCTCGGCGTACGAGGGGAAGAAGGCGAGCGTGTTGCCCGGAGTGAAACGGATCGCGTCGCGCAGCAGCGACGACACCGCCTCCTGGGTCTCCGGGTCGTTGCGCTCGGAGGCGAACAGCGGCGGGGCGTCGACCGCGAACGTCCGACGGTTCTCCTCCGGGTATCCCATCTCGTACGCGAGCGACACCGCGTCCTCCAGCCCGAGCACGTCCTCGGTGACATCGAAGGGGCGGAGCGTCGCGCTCATCAGCACCGAGGCGGCGACCTCGTCGAACAGCGCCTCGGTCACTCGACGGGGGATGCAGGTGTACAGCTCGGCGCGGCCGTACACCTCGTCGGTGGCGCCGTCGCGACGCACGGAGACGACCGGGTACTGACCGAGCTCGGTTCCCTCCTCCATCCACGTCGAGACGAACCGAGCGACCTGCAGGGTCTGACACTCGGTCCGGGTCGTCGTCTCGCCGTCCCGGTAGCGCCGCTCGTACTCCTCGTCTAACGCCTGCCCGAGCTGGACGGCGAGCTCCGTCTCCGTGTCGATCCCCTTCCCCTCGTAGTTCCGGAGGAACGCCAGCGTCAGGTCGTCGCGGCGGTCGTCGTTGGCGACGGAGAGGTCCTCCCAGTTCTCGCCGACCGACTCGCGCTCGCCGAACCCGAGCGCGTCGTCGTACGTCTCGACCACGGCGTCGCGGAACGCGCGGACGACGTTCTCGGCGGCCTCGGCGCGGGAGTCGTCGCTGTCGGCGAGCTCCTCCAAGGCGGCGTCGAGGGTGGTCTCCGTGAGCGTGCGGGTGGCGTGGTCGCGGGCGGCGTCCTCGACGTTGTGCGCCTCGTCGAAGACGGTGATTATCTCCGACGGGTCGCGGTCGATCCACCGGAAGAACTGCTCGCGGATGTTCGGATCGAGCAGGTGGTGGTAGTTGCAGACGACCAGGTCCACTCCCTCCATTCCCTCCTTGAGCAGCTCGTAGCCGCAGAGCTCGCGCTCGTCCGCGTACGCGTACACGTCCTCTGGGGTGCGGACGTCGTCGAACAGCCACCCGAAGAACTCGTCGGTGTCCTCGACGAGGTTGTTCCGGTAGTGCGCGCAGACGTTCGCGGCCTCGTACTCGTCGATCGCCGTCTCCAGCTCGTCGAGCTCGTCCATGATCGCCTCGCGGGCCTCGGCCGCGCCGGCGTCGCCCTCGCGGCTCTCGGCGAGCAGCTCGCGCTGGCGGGTCTCCAGCTCGCGGACTTCGCTCTCCGTTTCGACCAGCTCGCGGGTGGTGTCGCGGAGGGTCTGACACTCCTGGTAGTCGACGTCGATGTGACACATCGACGACTTCCCCTTGAACACGACCGCGCGGATGGGCTCTTCGCCGGTGATCGCGCGGGCGTCCTCGACGAACTGCCGCATCTGCTGGTGGACGTTAGTCGTGATCACGACCGTGCGGTCGTGCTCGCGGGCGTGCTCTAAGGCGGGCACGAGCGCGGAGAGGGTCTTGCCCGTTCCGGGCGCCCCCTCGAACAGCACGTCCTGTCCCCGGTCCAGCGCGTTGGCGATCCTGTCCATCGCCTCGCGCTGGTTCGGATACGGCTCCTCGTACGGGAAGAACCGCAGATGCGGCGACTCTGACACGGGCCGAGGTTCGTCGCCATCGGCTAAAAGGGGTGGGGTGCCGCGGCGGAAGTGGTCGAGGGACGATCGGCGTCGCTGACGGGGTATCGGAGTATTAATTTACTAACGAAAACCTAACGAAGATATAAGTTTGGGTCGAGTGTACGGCGAACGCATTTTACCAGCACGTATTACCGGTTCTTTCGCGAGGTAGGAGACGACATGGCGACTGAAACCGCGACAGCGACGAGCGAAGTATCGACCGAGGCCGGTAACTGGAAGGCGGGCGTGGCGAGCGGGCTCGTCGGCAGCGTCGTCTTCGGACTCGTGATGACGTACGTGATCCCCGCGCCGCTGTTGGAGGTCGTGATCCCGTCGATGTACGGGCTCGCGCCGCCGGCGGCGCCGTTCCTCGGCTGGGTGGTCCACATGTCCCACGGTGCGGTCATCGGCGTCGGCTTCGCCGCGCTCGTCGGGGTGCGGCCCTCGATCGGCGAGAGCACCGGAGCGTCGCTCGGCGCCGGCGCGGCGTACGGGCTCGCGGTCTGGGTCGCGCTCGCCGTGCTGGTGATGCCGGTCTGGCTCTCCGCGGTCGGTTCCCCGGCGAATCCCCCGCTTCCCAACGTCAGCGCGCTGAGCGCGATCGGTCACCTCGTGTACGGCGTCGCGCTCGGCGGCGCGTACGCCGGGCTGGTCGACTGAGGCCGGTCGTCGCTCCCGCGACGCGAGCCGACGGGCGCGACGCACCGTCATTTATACCGGCGCGCCGCGACCGCCCGTAGTAACGAATGTTCGACGAGATCCTCGAGAAGTTCGAGGGGTCACCGAGCCAGCAGGCGGTCATCCGGCTGTTCTTAGAGCGCGGTTTCTCCGTCAACGAGGAGGGCCGCGTCGTCTCGGGCGGAATCGAGATCCCGTACACCGGGATCGCGCGCGAGCTCGACGTCGACCGGCGGGTGGTCGACTCGACGACCGACGCCATCCTGGACGACCCCGAACTGAAGCGCATCTTCACCAACATCTCCTCGGTGCCGAGCCTGATGGACCTGGCGCCGGTCCTCGACCTCACGGTCCTCACCATCGAGGTCGCCGCCGCCGACGAGGCCGGGATCGTCGCCGAGGTGACCGGCATCCTCGCCGAGCACGACATCTCGATCCGGCAGGTGCTGAGCGAGGACCCCGAGTTCACCGACGACCCGAAGCTGTACGTGATCACCGACGCGGAGCTGCCCGGCGAGCTGCTCGTCGATATCCGCGAGCTCGGATACGTCCGCCGCGTGGGGTTCTGACCCGAAGAGCGGCGTGACGACCGCGTCGGACGCCGAGACCGGTTTACCCGTGAGCGACCAGTTTCGCCCGCGGATCGGTGGCCCGGTCTCGTCCGGAGCCTTACGAACGAAGCCGACGCAGCACCGAGCGCGTCTCCGGCGGACGTTTCACTTTCACTCGGGTGTAAACCAGTCTTTATACGGGATGGCGAACAAGAGTCGTGTACATGCCAGAAGACGAACTCGAGGACCTCCCCGGAGTCGGCCCAGCGACCGCGGACAAGCTCGTCGAGAACGGGTTCGAGAGCTACCAGTCGATCGCCGTCGCCAGCCCCGGCGAGATGTCGAACACCGCGGACATCGGCGAGTCGTCCGCCAGC
Source organism: Halorubrum sp. Ea8 (assembly GCF_002252925.1). NCBI lineage: Archaea > Methanobacteriati > Methanobacteriota > Halobacteria > Halobacteriales > Haloferacaceae > Halorubrum > Halorubrum sp. Ea8. The sequence continues at coordinate 29,716 of NZ_NHPF01000100.1, read as the reverse complement.
GACATCATCAACGCCGCCCGCGACGCCGCCGACGTCGGCGGCTTCGAGACGGGCGCGACCGTGCTCGAACGCCGCGAGGAGATCGGGAAGCTCTCCTGGCAGATCGACGAGGTGGACGAACTGCTCGGGGGCGGCATCGAGACGCAGTCGATCACCGAGGTGTACGGCGAGTTCGGGTCCGGGAAGTCGCAGGTGACCCACCAGATGGCCGTCAACGTCCAGCTCCCGCCCGAGCACGGCGGCCTCAGCGGCGGCTGTATCTTCGTCGACTCCGAGGACACGTTCCGGCCGGAGCGGATCGACGACATGGTCCGCGGACTTGACGACGAGATCCTCGCCGACGAGATGGAGCGGCGCGAGATCGAGGGCACGCCGAGCGACGAGGAGGCGATGGAGGAGCTGATCGGGGCGTTCCTCGACCAGATCCACGTCGCCAAGGCGTTCAACTCCAACCACCAGATCCTGCTCGCGGAGAAGGCCAAGGAGCTCGCCGGGGAACACGAGGAGAGCGAGTGGCCCATCCGGATCGTCTGTGTGGACTCGCTGACCGCCCACTTCCGCGCCGAGTACGTCGGCCGAGGCGAGCTCGCCGACCGCCAGCAGAAGCTCAACAAGCACCTCCACGACCTGATGCGGATCGGCGACCTGTTCAACACCGCCATCCTCGTCACCAACCAGGTCGCGTCGAATCCAGACTCTTACTTCGGTGACCCGACGCAGGCGATCGGCGGCAACATCCTCGGTCACGCCTCCACGTTCCGGATGTACCTCCGCAAGTCGAAGGGCGACAAGCGGATCGTCCGCCTCGTCGACGCGCCGAACCTCGCCGACGGCGAGGCCGTGATGCGCGTGCAGGGCGAGGGGCTGAAGCCGGAGTAGCGGAACCCGATCCCGGTCCGGCGCCGTCTGTACCCGATTCGAACGCGAACGTGCGGCCCTGCTCCCGGATCCGGAATTCGAATGCGGATCCGGTTGACAAACGTAAACTTCCCTTCGGAACGCCCGAACTGCTCGAAATCGGGGGTCTGACACCCCCACGACGGTAACGGCGGAGATCCCGCGTGGCAAAAATCGCCAGAAGCGGCCGCGCCCGGCGCCACGCACCCCGATATCGCCCGATCCGTCGCTTATTGCCAATAATTTTACAAAACGTCCGTCCGATTCGATCGCAAGGATTGCAATAGATCCGCCGAGAATATAACCTTATACACCATGTATCCGTCCTTATATCTGACATCCGCCGTATTATCAAAGCAGTTTTTTGTGAAACCCAACTCGAACGTTTATATATCCCTGTTACTCCATGCCAGAACGTGATTCAGCACATGAACACGGACGAAACGCGCAGTTCGAAGGACGTATGTTCAGTTGAGGTGGTCGAATCGTGACGACCAGCGTACTCGCGACGATCGATCCGAGCACGTTCGCGTCCGCGATGAACGGGACGTGGATCCTCATGGTGACGTTCCTGATTTTCTTCATGCACGCGGGCTTCGCCATGCTCGAGGCCGGGCAGGTTCGCTCGAAGAACGTCGCCAACCAGCTGACGAAGAACCTCCTAACGTGGAGCGTCGGAGTGGCGGTGTTCTTCCTGATCGGGACCGCGTTCACGAGCGTCATGAGCGGCTCCGGCGGCCCGGTCTCCGCCGCGGGGACGCTGTTCTCCGGGGGCGAGCTCGCCGTCGAGTCCGGCGCGGTCGGACCGTACGTCAACTGGCTCTACGGCGCGGTGTTCGCCATGACCGCCGCGACGATCGTGTCCGGCGCGGTCGCCGGTCGCGCGAAGCTCCGCGCGTACGTCACGTACACGTTCCTGCTGGCCGCGGTCATCTACCCAATGGTCATCGCGTTCACCTGGTCGGCGTCGGGCGACGGGCTCGTCGCGCAGCTGACCGGTGTCGCGTTCCACGACTTCGCCGGCGGCATGATCGTCCACGGCATGGGCGGTATCGCGGGTCTCACCGCCGCCGCCGTGCTCGGTCCGCGGATGGACCGCTACGCCAAGGACGGCTCGACGAACGTCATCCCCGGCCACTCGCTGACGTTCGCCGTGCTCGGGACGCTCATCCTCGCGTTCGGCTGGTACGGCTTCAACGTCGGGACGGCCTCCGTGGTCAGCGGCGGCGTGTTCAACACGCTGACCGTCAACCTCGTCGCGATGGGCACGACGATCGCGATGGCGGCCGGCGGAATCGGCGCCGCCCTCGTCGTGTGGCTCCGCACCGGGAAGGTCGACACGCTGTACGTCGCCAACGGCCTGCTGGCCGGGCTCGTCGGCATCACCGCCATCCCCGACACCACGGCGTGGTGGGGCGCGCTGGTCGTCGGTCTCCTGGCGGGCGGACAGCTCCCACTCGTCTTCGAGTTCGTCTCGGACACGCTCAAGATCGACGACGTCTGCGCGGTGTTTCCGGTCCACGGCAGCGCCGGCGTGCTCGGGACCCTGCTGTTCCCGTTCGTCGCCGCGCCCGGCGCCCTCAGCGCCGGCGTCGGCGCCCACTTCGTCGCCCAGCTGACCGGCGTCGTCATCATCGGCGGCTGGACGCTCACCGCGACCGCGGCCGTCTGGTACGCCCTCAAGCTGAGCGGCGAGGCCCGCGTCACGCCCGAACACGAACAGGAGGGGCTCGACATCTCCGAGCACGGCGTCGAGACCTACCCCGAGTTCGGCGGCGACCGCGTCGCGACCGACGGCGGCCCCGCCGTGGTCGACACCACGGACGACTCCCCGCGCGCCGACGGCGGCGAGGAGGCGGGCTCCCAGATCAAGATGGTCACCGCGGTCGTCCGCCCGGACAAGCTCGGGGCCATCAAGCAGTCGCTCGCGGAGGTCAACGCGCCCTCGCTCACCGTGACGAACGTCTCCGGCCGCGGCAGCCAGCCCGCCAAGAAGGGCCAGTGGCGCGGCGAGGAGTTCACGGTCGACCTCCACCAGAAGGTGAAGGTCGAGGTCGTCGTCGCCGACATCCCGGCCGACGAGGTCGCGGACGCGATCGCGGACGCCGCGAAGACCGGCGAGCCCGGCGACGGGAAGGTGTTCATCATGCCGGTCGAGGACGCGCTGCAGGTCCGCACCGGCGCGACCGGCCCGGAGGCGGTGTAGTCTGGTAGCGGCGCGACCGGCCCGGAAGCGGTTCGGAGCGGCGAGCGAGCGGTTTCGACGACGCCACGGCGCCGAGCCGCGGCGCCCTTCGACGCGGGGTCCGACGGCGCGTCGCCGCTCTCGGCGGTCGGTCGGCAACTACTTTCATCCCGCCGTCCCAACCGATCGGTATGAACCACGAGCGCTCCCGCGGGCTGTACGACCGCGCGCTGTCGGTGATGCCCGGCGGGGTCAACTCCTCCGTTCGAGCGACGATGCCGCACCCGTTCTTCGTTGAGCGCGGGGACGGCGGGCACGTGATCGACGCCGACGGGAACCGGTACGTCGACTGGGTGATGGGGTACGGCCCGCTCCTGTACGGCCACGACCTGCCCGGCCCGGTCGAGGCGGCGATCCAGTCGCACGTCGCGGAGGGGCCGATGTACGGCGCGCCCACGGAGATCGAGGTCGAGCACGCCGAGTTCGTGGCGCGGCACGTCCCGAGCGTCGAGTCGATCCGGTTCGTCAACTCGGGGACGGAGGCGACCGTGTCGGCGGTGCGGCTCGCGCGGGGCCACACCGACCGCGACAAGATCGTCGTCATGCGGGGCGGCTACCACGGCGCGCAGGAGTCGACGCTCGTCGAGGGGGCGCCGGGGGACGCGCACCCGTCGACGGCCGGGATCCCCGAGGAGTTCGCGCGGCACACCCTCCCGATCCCGTTCAACGATCCGGAGGCCGCCAAGGAGGTGTTCGAGGAACACGGCGACGAGATCGCCGCCGTCCTCGTCGAGCCGATCCTCGCCAACACGGGGATCGTGGCGCCGATCGACGGCTACCACGAGACGCTCCGGGAGCTGTGCGACGGCCACGATTCGCTGCTGATCTTCGACGAGGTGATCACCGGGTTCCGCGTCGGCGGCCTCGGCTGCGCGCAGTCGAAGTTCGGCGTCACGCCGGACGTGACCACCTTCGGTAAAATCATCGGCGGCGGGTTCCCGGTGGGCGCGATCGGCGGGCGCGCCGACGTGATCGAGGGGTTCACGCCCGCGGGCGACGTGTTCCAGTCCGGCACCTTCTCCGGGCACCCGGTGACGATGGCCGCCGGGAAGGCGAACCTGGAGTACGCCGCCGAGAACGACGTGTACGAGCATGTCGACCGGCTCGGCCGGAAGCTCCGGGAGGGGATCGCCGAGATCTGCGCGGAGCGCGCGCCCGAGTACACCGTCGTCGGCACCGACTCGATGTTCAAGACGGTCTTCACCCGAGAGGCGCCGGACGACCCGGACGCCTGCTGTGCGGGCGGCTGTCGGCAGGACCCCGACTGCGCCCGGTACGACAGCTGTCCGAAGACCGGCGCCGACGTCGCCAGCGCCGCGACCGACCGCTGGGAGCGCGTGTTCTGGCAGGAGATGAAAGAGCGCGGCGTGTTCCTCACCGCCAACCAGTTCGAGTGCCAGTTCACCTCCTACGCGCACACGGAGGAGGACGTCGAGCGGACGCTGGAGGCGTATCGGGAGGCCTTGTAGGCGCGGTCGGTCCGCTCGTCGACCGACGCGGCCGGACCTCGCCGCGGGCGGCAAGGCTTGCGATCGGGCCGCCGGTGCGGAACGTTTTTATCTCGGAACGAAACTAGGTACTGGTGATGACCGCGGAGGCTCGTCTCGACGCCGCCCTCTTCCGAGGCCGACGAGCCCCGCGACCGCGACGAGGCGTCCGACCGCCGCGACCGGCTTCCGGCGCGGCGCGACGACGGGCCCCCTCGGGCCAGTAATCTTCATCCCTCGTCGCGTTCGCGCCGTTTCGTCCCGTAGAGTGACAGCTGTGTCCGCCGATAGCGTCGCCGCTGCTTTTTTCTTACTACATCTAAAGCGGTGAATTTAAGAGTGTGAACCCAGTGTACTCCTGTAATGGCAACCGTTGCACTCGCGTTCAGTGGGGGACTCGACACCACAGTCTGCGTGCCGCTGTTGAAAGAGGAGTACGGCTACGACGAGGTCATCGGCGTCAACGTCGACGTCGGGCAGCCGACCGAGGAGTTCGACGAGGCCGAGGAGACCGCCGAGGCGCTGGGGCTCGACCTCCACGTCGTCGACGCGAAAGCGGAGTTCGCGGACCTGTGTTTCGACGCGGTGAAGACGAACGCGACGTACCAGGGCTACCCGCTCGGGACTGCCCTCGCGCGCCCCGTCATCGCCGAGGCGATCCTGGGCGTCGCCGAGGATCAGGGCTGTGACGCCATCGCGCACGGCTGCACGGGGAAGGGGAACGACCAGCTCCGGTTCGAGGCCGTCTGGCGCGGCTCGGATCTGGAGGTCATCGCGCCCGTCCGCGAGCTCGGGCTCACCCGCGAGTGGGAGATCGACTACGCGGCCGAGAAGGACCTGCCCGTCGAGGCCGGCGACGGCGGCGTCTGGTCCATCGACGAGAACATCTGGTCGCGCGCGGTCGAGGGCGGCAAGCTGGAGGACCCGGACTACGAGCCGCCGGAGGACATCTACGAGTGGACCGCCGAGCCGGAGGGCGAGACCACCATCGAGGTGACGTTCGAGGAGGGCGTCCCCGTCGCCGTCGACGGCGAGGCGATGGACCCGGTGCCGCTCATCCAGCACCTCAACGAGTACGCCGGCGGCTACGGCATCGGCCGCACCGACGTGATGGAGGACCGCATGCTCGGGCTGAAGGTGCGCGAGAACTACGAGCACCCGGCCGCGACCGTCCTGCTGACGGCCCACCAGGCGCTGGAGGACCTCGTGCTCACGAAGAACGAGCGCTCGTTCAAGAAGGGGATCGAGCAGGAGTGGTCCGAGAAGGCGTACCAGGGCCTCGTGTTCGCGCCCGTCGTCGACGCCCTGAACGCCTTCGTCGACGAGACGCAGGACGTGGTGACCGGCACGGCCACGGTGAAGGTGTCGGGCGGGAACTGCCGCGTCGTCGCCCGCGACTCCGAGTACGCCGTCTACTCCGAGGAGATGGCCTCGTTCAACACCGAGGACGTCGCCGGCATCGCGCAGGCCGACGCCACGGGCGTCGCGAAGTACCACGGGCTCCAGGAGCGCCTCGCAAACGACGTGAAGAAAGCGGTCTCGAAGCCCGAACTGGCGACGGACGGGAGCGGAACCGACGACGAGTCCGAATAGATGACCGACGACGATCCCGGCACCGCCGTCCGGCGCGACCGCTTCAGCGGCGGCCCCGCCCGCGAGTTCCTGTCGAGCCTCGCGGCCGACGCGGCCATCTTCGAGGCGGACCTCGCGGTCGACCGCGCGCACACGGTGATGCTCGCCGAGCGGGCGATCGTCGACGACGCGGTCGCCGGCGAGATCCTCGGCGCGCTCGACGACGTGGAGGCCGCCGGTCACGGCGACCTCCCGGACGGCGAGGACGTTCACGAGGCGATCGAGACGGCCGTCATCGACCGCGTCGGGCCGGACGGCGGGCGGATGCACACCGCCCGCTCGCGCAACGACGAGGTGGCGACCTGCATCCGGTACCGGCTCCGTGAGGACCTGCTCGCGGCCGCCGAGGCCACGGTCGCGCTCCGCGAGGCGCTCGTCGAGGTGGCGAGCGAGCACGCCGAGACCGTGATGCCCGGCTACACGCACCTCCAGCCGGCCCAGCCGACGACGGTCGCGCACTACCTGCTGTCGTACGAGGGCGGGGTCGCGCGCGACACCGAGCGCCTGCTCGACGCGTACGACCGGGTCAACCGGTCGCCGCTCGGCGCGGCGGCGTTCACGGGCACACCGTTCGACGTCGACCGCGACCGCACCGCGGAACTGCTCGGGTTCGACGGGACGGTCCGGAACTCGACCGACGCGGCGTCGGCGCGCGACTTCCTCGCGGAGGGGGCGACCGCGTGCGCGACGCTCGCGACGACGCTGTCGGGGCTCGCCGAGGACCTCATCCTCTTCTCGAACAAGGGGTTCGTGGAGCTGTCGGACGCGTATTCGTCCACGTCGTCGATCATGCCGCAGAAGAAGAACCCCGACACGCTGGAGCTGACCCGCGGCGTCGCCGGCGACGCGATCGGAGAGGCGACGGGGACGCTGAGCCTGCTCAAGGGGCTCCCGCGCGCGTACAACCGCGATCTCCAGCGCGCCCACGCGGGCGTGTTCGAGATCGCCGACGACGTGCGGGAGGCGACCGAGGTCGCGGCGGGCGCGGTCGCGACGGCCGACTGGGACGCGGCGGCGCTCGCGGGCGCCGCGGGCGACGGCTTCTCGACGGCGACGGGGGTCGCCGACCTGCTCGCGATGAGCGGGCTGCCGTTCCGGACGGCCCACGAGATAGTCGCGACGGCCGCGGAGACGGTGGGTGACGACGACTCGCCAGACGCGGCGGCCGCAAAAGTTGACGAGGCCACTCGAAACGTGACCGGTGAGCCCCTCTCGGCGTACGTGAGCCGCGAGGAGTTGGAGTCGGCGCTCGACCCCGCGGCCAGCGTGGCGAGCCGCGACTCCGCCGGGGGACCGGCCCCCGAGGCGGTCGCCGAGGAACTCGCCGTCGTCGAGTCCGGGATCGAGGCGGACCGCGACGCGCTGGCGGCGGAGCGCGACGCGCTCGCCGCCGCGAGCGAGGCGCTGGGCGCGGAGGTCGATCGCTATGTCTGAGCCGCGACGACCGCTCGGCGTTCGTCGCCTCGGTCGGCGCCCCCCCGACCGACGTCGACGACCGTCCCCGTAAGGGGAACACATTTACTACCGAGATCTGACATCCGATCTCGATACGGCCCGATTTCGCCGAACTGCTTCCGTTAGCGGCCGATCCATTTTATGTAAACTATCCAATAAGTTCGAAGCCTTTATCACCGTTCGCAGTCGAGTGTCTGCCACGATGACGACCGACACCGACACGCTGCTGGCAGAGGACCCGATCACGGGCGAGGAGATCGAGCTTCCGGCCGACGTCGAGGTCGGCGAGATCATCGACAGCCCGGTCACCGGGACCGAGCTGGAGGTCATCTCGCTGGACCCCGTCGTGTTAGAGGAGGCCCCCGAACTCGAGGAGGACTGGGGCGAGTAGATGGCGACGATCGCCGCGACCGCGACTCCCGAGTGGTCGACATGCGCGTAGGGATCCTCTACTCCCGGATCCGGAAGGACGAGAAGCTCCTGCTCAACGAGCTCCGCGACCGGGACCACGACGTCGAGAAGATCGACGTACGCAAGGAGCGGTTCGGCCTGGAGTCGACGACCGCGAACGTCGACGGCCTCGATCTGGTCGTCGACCGCTGCCTGTCGACGAGCCGCTCGCTGTACGCGGCGCGGTTCCTCGACAGCTACGGCGTCCCGGTCGTGAACGGCCCGGAGACGGGCGACGTCTGCGCCGACAAGGCGAAGAACTCGCTCGCGCTCGCCGAGGCGGACGTCCCGACCCCGGCGACCGAGGTCGCGTTCACGAAGGAGGCCGCGCTGGAGGCGATCGAGTCGTTCGGCTACCCCTGCGTGCTCAAGCCCGTCGTCGGCTCGTGGGGCCGGCTGATGGCGAAGATCGACACCCGGGACGCGGCCGAGGCGATCTTAGAGCACAAGGAGACGCTCGGCCACTACGAGCACAAGGTGTTCTACGTGCAGGAGTTCGTCGACAAGCCCGGCCGCGACATCCGCGTGCTGGCGGTCGACGGCGAGCCGATAGCCGCGATGACTCGGTCGTCTGACCACTGGCTCACGAACGCCGCGAAGGGCGGCGAGACGGCGTCGTTCGACCTCGACGACCGCGCGCTGGAGCTGGTCGAGCGCGCGAGCGAGGCGGTCGGCGGCGGGATGCTCGGTGTCGACCTGATGGAGGTCGGCGGGACCGACTCCGGCGAGTACACCGTCCACGAGGTGAACCACACCGTCGAGTTCAAGGCGCTCGACGCGGCCACCGACGTCGACGTCCCCGCGGAAGTCGTCGACTGGCTGGAGGCGAAGGCCGCCGCGGCCGCCGACGGCGACGCCGCGGACGACGACGCCACGGAGGCGACCGCATGACGGCGGAGTCCGGAGCGACCGCCGCGGACGACGCGACGCCCGACGAGACGTACACCGCGAGCGTCGTCGGCGGCACCGGGTTCACCGGCGGCGAGCTGCTGCGGCTCCTCGCCGGCCACCCCGCGTTCGACGTGGTGCAGGCCACGTCGCGGTCGGCGGACAACATGACCGTCGGCCGGTCGCATCCGAACCTGCGCGGGCTCGACCTGCGTTTCTCCGACCCGGACAACTTGGAGTCCGTCGACGTGCTCTTCTCGGCGACGCCGCACGGCGTCTCGATGGGGCGGATCGACGAGTACTTCGAGGTCGCCGACACCGTCGTCGACCTCTCGGCCGACTTCCGGCTGCCCGAGGCCGACGCCTACGACGAGTGGTACGACGGCCACGAGTCGCCGGAGTACCTGGAGCGCGCGGAGTACGCGCTCCCCGAGATCAACCGCGAGAACCTCCCCGGCGCCGACCTGATCGCCGGCGGGGGCTGCAACGCGACGGCGACGATCCTCGGGCTGAAGCCGCTCGTGGACGCCGGCGCGCTCGGCCCGGACGCGGGCGAGGTCGTCGTCGACGTGAAGGTCGGCTCCTCGGAGGGCGGCGCCGGCGGCGGCGCGGCCTCCTCGCACCCGGAGCGCTCCGGCGTGGTCCGCCCGTACGCCCCGACCGGACACCGCCACGAGGCGGAGATCGAGGCGTACCTCGGACTCGACGTCTCCTTCACCGTCCACGCGGTCGACATGGTGCGCGGCGCGAGCGCGACCTGCCACGTCTTCCCCGACGAGCCGGTCTCGAAGGGGGACCTGTGGACGGCGTACCGCGGCGCGTACGCCGACGAGCCGTTCATGCGGATCGTCTCCGGCGGGGGCGGCGTCTACCGTTACCCAGAGCCGAAGTCGGTCGCGGGCACGAACCACGGCGAAGTCGGCTTCGAGCTCGACCCCGGCAACCGGCGCGTCGTCGTCTTCTCGGCGATCGACAACATGACCAAGGGGTCGGCGGGCCAGGCGGTCCACGCGGCGAACGTCGCGCTCGGACTGCCGGAGACCGCCGGTCTCGAGTTCGGGGGACTCCACCCGGTGGGATCGCCATGAGTGGCGGGCGCGACGCGACGGTCGCGGTCGCCGACGGCGGGGGCGACCCCGCCGACGAGCCCCCCGTCGTCGTCAAGATCGGCGGCGCGAAGGCGGTCGACCCGGCCGGCGCGGTCGGCGACGTCGCCCGCCTCGCCGCCGACGGGCGGCGGATCGTCGTCGTCCACGGCGGCTCCACGGTCGTCGACGAGACGATCGAGCGGCTCGGCATGGAGCCGGAGTACGTCGAGTCCGCCTCCGGCGTCACGGGCCGGTTCACCGACGCGGACGCGATGGAGGCGTTCACGATGGCGATGGCCGGGAAGCTCAACACGGAGCTGACCGCCCGGTTCCGCGAGGCCGGCGTCGACGCGGTCGGCCTCTCGGGCGTCGACGGCGGGCTCCTCTCGGGGCCCCGCAAGTCGGCGGTCCGCGTGGTCGAGGACGGGAAGAAGAAGATCCGCCGCGGCGAGCACTCCGGGCGGATCGAGTCGGTGAACGCCGGTCTCCTCTCGGGACTGCTCAGCGACGGCTACACTCCCGTCGTCTCGCCCCCGATGGAGGGGAGAGAGAGCGACGGCGGCGTCACGCCGGTCAACGCCGACGCCGACCGGGCGGCCGCCGCGGTCGCCGGCGCGCTCGGCGCCGACCTCGTCCTGCTGACGGACGTGGCGGGCGTGTACGCTGACCCCGACGACCCCGACACGCTGATCGAGTCGGCGTCGACGCCCGACGAGCTGGCGGCGGTCGAGGACGCCGCCGAGGGGTTCATGGGCAAGAAGGTGATGGCCGCGACGGAGGCGCTCTCCGGCGGCGCCGGGCGCGTCGTCGTCGCCGACGCCAACGTCAACGACCCGATCGTCGCCGCGCTCGGCGGCGAGGGGACGGCGATCGAGCGGTCGGCGGTCGCAGATCAGGCCGAGAGCGGAGGTGAGACCGCGTGAGCGGCTTCGTCTTCTCGGAGAAGCCGATCGAGATCGCCTCGGGCGACGAGGTGTACGTCACGGACACCAACGGCACCGAGTACCTCGACTTCGGGGCGAGCTACGCCTGCACGCCGGTCGGTCACTGCCACCCCGAGGTCGTCGACGCCGCGACGAGCCAGCTGGAAGAGCTCATGTACGTGCAGGCGTCGTACCCGCACGCGGCGCGGACGGCGCTGTACGAGCGGCTCGCCGAGACTGGGCCGGTCGACGTCGACAACGTCTGGCTCTGTAACTCCGGCACGGAGGCCAACGAGGCCGCGCTGAAGTTCGCCCGGCACGCGACGGGCCGCGAGAAGATCGTCGCGACGACCCAGGGGTTCCACGGTCGGACGATGGGCGCGCTCGCGACCACCTGGAAACAGAAGTATAAGAACGGGTTCGAGCCGCTCGCGGGCGGCGTCGAGTTCGTCGAGTACGGCGACGCCGAGGCGATGCGCGAGGCCGTCGACGACGAGACCGCCGCGGTGATCCTGGAACCCCTCCAGGGCGAAGGCGGGATCAACCCCGCCGACACCGAGTACCTGCAGGCGGTCCGCGTCGCGACGGCGACGTCGGGCGCGGCGATGATCCTCGACGAGATCCAGACCGGGCTCGGCCGCACGGGGTCGCTATGGGCGGCCGATAAGCACGACGTCGTCCCGGACGTCCTCACGACCGCGAAGGGGCTCGGCAGCGGGCTCCCGATCGGCGCGACGCTGTGCCGCGACTGGATCGCCGAGGACGCCGGGAACCACGGCTCGACGTTCTCGGGCGGGCCCGTGGTGTCGGCGGCGGCAGGCGCCACGCTCGACGTCATCGAGCGCGAGGGGCTCCCGGACCACGCCGCCGAGGTCGGCGCGTACCTCCGCGGGCAGGTCGAGGAGCGCCTCGGCGACGAGGTCCGCGACGTGCGCGGCGACGGCCTGATGATCGGCATCGAGGTGAAGCGCGGCTCGAACCGCCTGCTTCGCGACCTCGCGATCGACCACCAGATCCTCGCGCTGCCGGCGGGCCGGACCGTGTTGCGCCTGCTCCCGCCGCTGACGATCGAGCGCGAGCACGCCGACGCGGTCGTCGACGCCCTCGCGGAGGTGATCGGGTGATGGCGACCGGGAAGGGACGCGAGAGCGGCGCGGAGTCGGACGCCGAGGACGCGGCGGCCGAGTCGTCCGCGGCCGGGACCGACGTCGTCGCCGGCGGGGGCTACCCCGCCGCCTGCGACACGCCGGCCCGGAAGCTGCTGTACGACATGGTGTCGATCCCCTCGCCCTCGGGCGAAGAGGAGCGGGCCGCGGAGCGGCTCGTCGACTTCTTCGAGGCGAACGGTCGGGACGCGTGGGTCGACGACGGCGGGAACGTCCGGGCGCCCGCCGACGACGCCGTCCTCCTGACCTCGCACGTCGACACGGTCCCGGGCGACATCCCGGTCGAGGTGCGGGCGGCGCCCCCCGAAGGCGAACTGCCCGAACCGTCCGACGTCCGCGTCGGCAAGCCCGGCGAGCCCGTGCTGTGGGGTCGCGGGGCGGTCGACGCGACGGGACCGCTGGTCTCGATGGCGGTCGCGGCGGTGAAGACGGGCGTCTCGTTCGTGGGCGTCGTCCGCGAGGAGGTCGACTCCGGCGGCGCGAGACACCTCATCGACGACCGCGACGCGCCGGAGGCGGTGATCAACGGCGAGCCCTCCGGCTGGGCCGGGATCACACTCGGCTACCGCGGCCTGCTCGAGGGGACGTACGTGAACACGAGCGAGTCGGGCCACTCCTCGCGGCCGGAGCCGAACGCGATCCAGCACGCGATCGACTGGTGGCACGGCGTCGAGGAGGCGTTCACCCCCGAGGACCCGGAGACCGCGGTGTTCGATCAGGTGACGACCAAGCCCATCTCGATCGACGGCGGGCTGAGCGACGACGGGCTCGCGGTGGAGACGACGATGGACGTCCAACTGCGGGTGCCGCCCTCCCGACCGGTCGACGAGATCCACGAGCTCGCGGAGGCGGAGCTGTCGACCGGGTCGGTCCACTGGGGCGACCCGATGCCGCCCGTGATGGAGAGCCCGCGGACCGGCCTGGCGCGGGCGTTCCGCGTCGCGATCCGGGGCGCCGGCGGCGACGTGCGCCTGCTCCGGAAGACCGGGACGAGCGACATGAACCTCTTCGCGGCGGCGTGGGACTGCCCGATGGTCACCTACGGCCCCGGGAACTCGGACCTGGACCACGCGCCGGACGAGCGGCTCCCGCTCTCCGAGCTGGACCGCGCCGTGACCGTCCTGACCGACGTCTGTCGGAAGCGACTGTAACCCGACGCCTCGCGAGCACCGACACGCGACCGTTTTCGAACGACACCACGGACCACACGCACCACACACCACACGATGCCACTCGCCACCGACGACTTCCTCGACATCGACGACGTGACGCCCGCCGAACTGGACGCCCTGCTCGACCGCGCCGCCGCGATGAAGGCGGGCGAGACCGACCCCCGACTGGGCGACGCGACGCTCGGGATGATCTTCGAGAAGCCCTCGACGCGCACGCGGGTCTCCTTCGAGACGGGGATGACCCGGCTCGGCGGCCACGCGATGTTCCTCGGGCCGGACGACATCCAGCTCGGCCACGGTGAGCCGCTGAAGGACACCGCGCGCGTGCTCGGCCGGTACGTCGACGGCGTGATGGCCCGGCTGTTCGACCACGGGGACGTCGAGACGCTCGCCGAGTACGCCGACTGCCCCGTGATCAACGGGCTCACCGACGAGGCGCACCCCTGCCAGACGCTCGCCGACCTGCTCACCATCCGCGAGACGGTCGGAGAGGACGCCACCGTCGCGTGGGTCGGCGACGGCAACAACGTCGGGCAGTCGTTCGTCGTCGGCGCCGCGATGGCCGGCGTCGACGTCTCCGTCGCCACCCCAGCCGACTACGGGATGGACCCCGACGTCTTCGACCGCGCCGCCGAGTTCGGCGCGGACGTGGAGCCGACCACGGACCCCGAGGCCGCGATCGACGGCGCCGACGTCGTCTACACCGACGTGTGGATCTCGATGGGGCAGGAGGACCTGCGCGAGGAGAAGCTCGCCGCCTTCGACGGGTTCCAGCTGAACGCGGACCTGCTGGCGGGCACCGACGCGAAGGTGATGCACTGCCTGCCCGCGCACCGCGGCGAGGAGGTCACCGACGACGTGCTGGAGTCAGACCGCGCCCTCGTCTGGGACCAGGCGGAGAACCGGATGCACGCGCAGAACGCGCTGCTCGTCGAACTGCTCGGCGGGGAGTGAGGAGGAGCGGAAGCCGAGCGTGGCACGGGACTATTGATAAGTGATGTGCGGTGGCGCGTGCCTGCGAGCGCCCCACGGCCGCGAGCAGCACGCACGAGGGAGGCGGCGAACGTAGTGAGCCGCGGGGTAGGGGGGCGTGAGGTACGGGGCGGTGCAGTCGGGTGAGACTCAAGGAGACAGCGGCGAGGACGAGGCGCAACGAATGAGATTGCTGGCGGTCAAACCAAGAGATCAGCCACTGGTTTCTCGCCATTGCGCTGGTCGAACCCGGTTGCCAGAGCCGGTCTGTGCAGCCGAAAATTCGTTAAGCGATTTACCAAACGCTCCTCTATCACCGAATCGGGTGAAAGCCGGGTATCCACCGGTTAGCACGTTTCTAACAGCGGGCGTTCTCTGAACGCTCCGATTAGCTTAAGACGGATAGGTGAACAATTGAGGTTCTTATCACATGAATTATCTGATGAAGTGTCAAATAATTATATAATGTGCGACAGTGTCGTTTGTTAACATGGTAGAACAGCTATCAGGGCGAGTGGCAGCTTCGCACGAATGGGGCGAACTCGAGCTACCGTCGGCAGCATCCGACCGGGTCGTGCTCGCGTCGATCGACACGTACGCCGGCCACAACACCGCCGACGTCCGCATGCGGAACGCCGAGTCCGAGACGATGGAGCTGTTCGTCGAGGAGGAGCGGTCGGCGGACGACGAGATCAGACACAACGTCGAAGAGATCGGCTTCTTCGCGACCGAGGCCGGCCCGATTACTGACCAATCGGGGACGACCATCGGCGAGGCCGGAGTCGTCACGACCGACCAGACCGACGAGGGCGAGTGGCACACCGTTAGCCTAGAACGGGAATTCACGAGCCCGGTCGCGTTCGCGCAGGTGATGAGCTACAACGGCTCGGACCCGTGTCACGTCCGGCTCCGATCGGTCAGCGGCGGCTACGGTTCCGAGTTCGAGTTCCAGATTGAGGAGTGGAATTACCTCGACGGCCAGCACACCACCGAGCGGATTGGGTACGTCGTGCTGGAGTGGGGGACCCACCAGCTCGACGGCGGCGTCCCGCTCGTGGTCGGGACGAGGTCCGAGACGGATGCCTGGTCGGACGCCCTCTTCGGCGAGGACCTCGGAACAGACCCGGTACTCATTACGCGGTGTCAGACCCGGAACGGAGCTCATGAGGTCGTCACGCGGAATCGCCGCGTCTCCGGGTCCGGTGCGGCGGTCCGGCTGCAGGAGGAGGAGGCACGCGGCGGCGCCCACGTGAGCGAGACGGTCGGCTACCTCGCGATGCCGCAGCTCCGCTCGGCGATGCCCGCCGAGCACGTCGCTACCACGCACGAGAGAGCGGGTGTCCGTTTCTCCGGGTCCAGACCGTCCGACCCCGTCGTGCTCGCGTCGATCGACACGTACAACGGGACCGACACCGCCGACGTTCGGCTGCGAAACGTCCACCGCGGCGGGATGGAGCTGTTCATCGAGGAGGAGGCCTCGAAGGACGACGAGATGAACCACAACGAGGAGGCGATCGGCTACCTCAGGACCGGGACCGGACCGCTGTACGACGACGCCGGCGCCCGGATCGGCGAAGCGGGCGTGCTCAGAACCGACCAGCCGGGGCGCGGAGAGTGGCATGCGGTCGATCTCGAGGGGAGCTACGCGAACCCGGTCGCGTTCGTGCAGGTGATGAGCCACAACGGTTCGAACCCGTGTCACGGCCGCATCCGAAACGTCTCCGCGAACCGGTTCGAGTTCCAGATCGAGGAGTGGGATTACCTCGACGGGCGACACGACGAAGAGGAGATCGGGTACGTCGTGATCGAGGAAGGCGTCCACGACCTCGCCGGCGGTGAGACCGTCGAGGTCGGGACGACACGGGGCGACGACGGCTGGACGAACGTCGGCTTCGGCGGCCCGGTCGGACACAGCCCGGTCTTGGTGTCGCGATCGCAGACGTATAACGGGACGAACGAGATCGTCACGCGACACCGGAACGTGTCGGCGAGCGGCGCGGAGATCCGCGTGCAGGAAGAACAGGGTCGTGACGACGAACACAAAACCGAGACGATAGGATACGTCGCCGCACCGCGGAGCACGCCCCCCGTCACGACGGGGCTCGTGGAGGCGACCGAGGAATGGGTCGACAGCAGCCTAGCCGGCGTGCCGTCGACCGACCCGGTTGCGCTCGCATCGGTCGAGACGTTCAACGGCGGTAATCCTGTGGGGGTTCGGATGCGCAACGTCGGCTCCAGCGGGTTCGAGCTGTTCCTCGAGGAGGAGCAGTCCGCTGACGACGACATGGCTCACACGATCGAGGACGTCGCGATCTTCGCGACAGCCAGTGGGCGGATCCACGACGACGCCGACACGCTCATCGGCGAGGCCGGCGTACTCGCGACAGACCAACCCGATCGTGAGACGTGGCACACCGTGTCTCTCGATGGCAGTTACGCGAACCCGGTCGCGTTCGCGCAACTCATGACGTACAACGGGGAGAACCCGTCGCACACCCGCATACGGAACGTCGACTCGGGCTCGTTCGACGTCAAGATCGAGGAGTGGAACTACCTCGACGGCAGCCACGATCGAGAGGAGATCGGGTACGTCGTACTCGAGGAAGGCGTCCACGAGCTCGAGGGCGAGCTCCCGATCGAGGCCGGCACCACGGTCGCGGACCACGAGTTCGACGACGACGAGGACAACAACGACTACTCGTACGCCGAGACGTTCGAGTGCAACCCGGTCCTCGTCAGTCACTGCCAGACGTACAACGGATGGCACGAAATCGTCACGCGAAATCGCAATGTGAACAGGCGCGGCGCCGATGTCCGGGTTCAAGAGGAGGAGAACCGCGACGGCGCCCACAACGACGAGACGATCGGCTACTTAGTCGCGCCGCAGCTCGTGCTCGGCAATCGCCGCCCGATCGACGAGTTCCGGCCGAGCTGTCACGGCTTCGAATTCGGCAACTCGTTCAACGAGATGCCGAACATCCCGGATCTGCCGGCGAACATCGACAACCAGATCGAGAACATCGACCGAGAGTACGGGCTGTGCGGCGGAATGGCTCTGGCCGCCAAGGACTTCTTCATGCACGACCGGGCGATTCCGGAGGGAGTAAGGACGCCCCAGTCCGGTCGGCTGTTCAACTACCTCTGGGAGCGCCAGCTCGATACGTTCGACCACGCCAGCGGATGGAACGACCTCGCGAAGTTCCTCAAGTTCTACCTCCCGTCGACGTTCACACGCGCCAAGTCCGTCTCGGAGTTCCGCCGGGTGAAGGACGCGCTCGACACCGGCCGGCCCGTCGTGGTCGGACTCGTGTACGTCCGCGCGGGTGACGGCCAACTCTGGGACAACCACCAGGTGCTCGCGTACGACTACACGGAGTCGGGCGGCAAGACGTATATCAATATCTACGACCCGAATCACCCCGGCGCTAACGACGTCGTCATCCGCGTCGACGTCGAGGACCAGAACTGGTACGACCCGGCGCCCGGCGGTGCCAAGATCAGCGCCGAACAGCGGCGCGGTAACACCAAACAGCACAACGTCATCGGGATGATCTACATGGACAAGCCGGCACAGAACCCGCCACAGAGCCTGTGAGATCGAGCCGCACGGGGCGGCGGCAAACCGACTGAACCGGATCTCAAGGGGCATCGGGCCCCACCGGTCACGGCTCCGTAAGCGACGGGAGCTCACCGACGTATCCCAGCCTCTCCCCCTTCGTCGATCGCGAATCAGCCATCGGAGAGCACGTCGACCGTGTCGTTTGGCGCCTCCAAGGCGATACCGACGAGGAGCGACCGCGTCCAGAGATAGGCGACGTCCGGGACTTATCTTCGGACTTATTTGCCTGATCGAACTTGCGAGTGATTCCGTCTGACACGCGCGCACCGTGTTCGCGTTCGACCGACACTAGGGATTCAGTACCGAAACCGATCCACCGTATGGGGGTACTAACGAGGCCAGAAATTCGAACCGCGATCTAGTTCCCGGTCCAGCGCAGTATCGCGAGCGTCCCCTCGTACAGGGCGATCATCGTGAGCGTCACGATGATCGGCGCCATCCCGGTCGGGTCGGGGCTGAACAGGAACGCGATCCCGAGGAACGCCCCCCAGAACAGCAGGCGCTTCGCCTCCAGCCACTGCCGGGTGACGAGGTTCATCATGATCGCGAGCATGATGAACAGCGGGATCTGGAAGACGATCGCCATGAACGCGAGCATGATGACGATGAGGTTGAACGTCTCCGCGAGCCCGAACGCGATCGTCGCGGCGTCGGAGGTGTAGGTGGTGAAATACGAGAAGATGGCGGGCAACACGAGGAAGTGCGCGAACGCGATGCCGATCCCGCCGAGAATGAGGCTCGTCGGGACCGCCGCGAGGTAGTAGCGCCGCTCGTTCTCGTAGAGGCCGGGCTTCATGAACCGGTAGGTCTGGTAGACGAACGCCGGGAGCCCGACGACGACGCCCGCGAGCCCGGCGACCTTCAGCCGCGTGAGCGGGAGTTCGAGGGGGCCGTACAGCCGCGGGCGGTTCTCCAGCGGCGCGGGAATGTGGTAGCTCCAGAAGTAGTTGATGAGCTCCGTCGACTCCGTCACCACGACGAGCGTCGCGAGCCCGCCGAAGAGGAAGACGACGGCGAGCCGCCGCATCATCTCCTCGATGTGGGCCGCCAGCGGCATCTCCTCGTCCGACTCCGGCGCCTCTAACCCCTCGAAGGAGTCGTCGGCGCCGTCGTCCACGATCGTGGCGTCCTCGACCGCACCGGCCGCGGCCGCGTCCTCGGCCGTCGCCGGCGTCCCGCCGTCGCCGAGGCTCTCCGCGGTCGCGGCGTCGTCGTCGGGGACGAAGGACGGATCGTCGGGGTCCTCGCTCTCGTCTCGCTCGCCCGTCTCACCGGTGGCGTCGTCAGCGCCGTCGGTCCCGCTCCCGTCTTCGTCGTCGGTCGCATCGGCGTCCTCGGCCGCGTCGCCGGCCTCGTCCGTGTCCGAGTCCCCGTCGACTTCGGTCGTGACTTCCGGGGACACCTCGGGCTCGACGGAGTCCGTCCCGACGGAGTCCGGCTCGTCTCCGCCCGTGTCGGTGCCGCCGTCGCTGGTGGCGTCGTCGACCGAGCCGTCCTCGGGGGCCGATGGCTCGTCGCGCGACCGGTCCGAGTCGTCCATTCACTTCACCTACGCGACCGGGCGACTATAGGCCTTTTCGGATGGAGCCGAGCGCGACCCCGCGGCTCGCGGCGCGCGGGGCGGGTCGAAAAGGTTGATAACGGGGACGGACATCCCCTTTCGTATGGCGAGTGCCCTCGACGAGGATACCCAGCAGTCGCTCGCGGAGGGACGCGAGTCGGCGAAGGCGTTCCTGCGGTCGATCCAGAAGGACCTTCAGAAGGTGTTCGTCGTCTTCCTGCTGGGTTTCCTCGCGACGTTCTGGGCGCTCCGCACGTACATCTGGGAGTTCCTGTACACCGTCACCAAGTCGAACATGTCGCCCGCGGTCGCCGCCGAGGCCGACGTCATCGCGACCACCCCGTTCGAGGTGATCCTCCTCCAGGCGAAGATCGGACTGATCGTCGGCGCTATCGTCGCGATCCCGCCGCTGATCTACGTCTCCCGCGACGAGCTCCGCGCCCGCGGCGCGTGGCCGCAGTCGCCGATCCCGCGCTGGAAGCTCGCGGGGATCGGCCTCCTCGGCGGCGGCCTGTTCAGCGTCGGCGTCGGCTACGGGGTGTACGCGTTCTTCCCGATCATGTTCTCCTTCCTGGCCGGCTTCGGGCTGGAGGCGGGGATCCAGCCGACGTACTCCATCGTCATGTGGACGGAGTTCATCGTCTTCCTCTCGCTGTCGTTCGGCCTCGCCGGTCAGATGCCGCTCCTGATCACCGGGCTCTCGTACTCGGGGATCGTCCAGTACGAGACGTTCCGCGACAAGTGGCGCTACGCGGTCGTCGCCATCTTCGTCTTCGGCGCGGTGTTCTCGCCGCCGGACCCGTTCACGCAGCTGATGTGGGCGTTCCCGCTGATCGCCCTCTACGGCTTCAGCCTCTACCTCGCGAAGCTCGTCGTGACGGCCCAGCGGAGCTCCGACCGCATCGACGTGCTCGGCGCGGCCCGGAACCACTGGAACGTCGTCGGCGGCGCGGCCGTCCTCGGCGGCGGGCTCGTGTACGCCTTCTACGAGTACGGCGGTCGGACCGCGGTCAACGACCTCCTCCGGCTGGTCAACAGCGACTGGCGGTTCCTCGAACCGGGCGCCGGCCTCGGCGTCGACACCGCGACCGCCGCGGGGATCTACGCCGCCGTCTGGGCGCTGGTGTTCGTCGCCGTCGCGACGCTGTGGGCCGTCTACGCCGACCTCGACACGACGAGCGCGGGGTACCAGTACGGCGATCCGGCCGCGATCGACGTGGGCGAACTCGACGCCGCGGGCGTCCGGGCCGCGCCCGCCGCCGCCTTCGCGGAGATGGACGAAGAGGAGTCGCTCGCGCTCGCGCAGGCCGCCATCGACGACGACGACCCGACGAAGGCGCAGGCGATCCTCGACCGCTTCGACGAGGTGAACGGGGACGGCGACGGCGGAGACGAGAGCGCCGACGGCGACGAGAGCGGCGACGCCGACGCGACCGGGTCGGGCGGGACCGGCGGCGCGGGCGGCGGCGACCAAGGCGGGCTGATGGGGACGATGCAGGACCGGACCTCGCGCGCGAGTTCGACGTTCCTCTCCGAGCTCACCGACGGCGAGGAGGAGGAGGCCGAAGACGACATCGGGGGGTACTACACCGACCTCAAGTTCATCTTCGACTCGCTACGCTCGCGGTCGTTCCGGCTCGTCGCCGTCTTCGGTTCGGTGATGGCGGCGGCGTTCACGTGGCTGTACCTCGGCGGGCTCGAGACGGTGCGCAACGACCTCGAACGGCGCGTCCCGGCCGAGGTCGAGGGCGGGATCAACATCATCACGCTCCACCCCGTCGAGGCGCTGATATTCATGGTGAAGTTCTCGATCCTGCTCGGGATCGTGGCGGTGTTCCCGGTCGCGCTCTACTACGCGTGGCCGTCCCTCCGCGAGCGCGGCTTCGTCGCCGGACGGATCTGGAAGGTGTACCTCTGGGCGGGCGCCCTGCTCGGCGGGCTCCTCGGCGGCTTCGCGCTCGGGTATGCCTACATCGCGCCGGGGCTCATCGGCTGGCTCGTGACCGACGCGCGGCTCGCGGACATGGTGATAACCTACCAGGTGAGCGACTTCCTCTGGCTCGTCGTCTACACGACGATCGGGATCGGCTTCCTCGCCGACATCCCCATCGCCATGATCCTGCTGAACAACGCCGGCGTCCCCTACCGCGTCTTCCGGAGCCGCTGGCGCGAGGTCACCGTCGGGATCATGCTGTTCGCGGCGGTGTTCACCCCCGCGGACGTGATCACGATGATCCTCGCGACGCTCCCGCTGATGGCGGCGTACGGGGTCGGCGTCGGCCTGCTGTTCCTCGTCACGTTCGGCGGGCGCCGGAACCTCTCGCCGCCCTCGCGGGTCATCGAGCCCTGACCGGCGCTGGCGTCGGGGGTAGCTGAGCGCGGGCGTCGGGTAGCTGGGCGCGGGCGTCAAGGGTAGCTGAGCGCGGCCGTCGAGGCCGACCGAGCGCGGGTACCGCGGCCCGCGAGACCGAGCGAGGCGCCGCCGCGACCGACGAGTATTCCCGCGCGCGCACGCTATGAGCGGACGAAATGAGTAAGGACTACATCGAGGTCCGCGGCGCCGAGGAACACAACCTCAAGGACCTCGACGTCCGGATCCCGCGCGAGGAGTTCACCGTCGTCACCGGGCTCTCCGGGTCGGGGAAGTCGTCGCTCGCGTTCGACACGGTGTACGCCGAGGGACAGCGCCGGTACATCGAGTCGCTGTCGGCGTACGCCCGTAACTTCCTCGGGCAGATGGACAAGCCGCAGGTGGAGGCCGTCGAGGGGCTCTCGCCCGCGATCTCCATCGACCAGAAGAACGCCGCGAACAACCCCCGCTCGACCGTGGGAACCGTCACCGAGCTGCACGACTACCTCCGACTGCTGTACGCCCGGATCGGGACCCAGTACGACCCCGTCACCGGCGAGGAGGTCGGCGAGCAGTCCGCGCAGGATATGGTGAGCCAGATCCTCGAACTGCCCGAGGGGACCCGCGCGAAGATCGCCGCGCCGGTCGTCCGCGACCAGAAGGGCGCCTTCGAGGAGCTGTTCGAAGAGCTGGTCTCTGACGGGTACGCCCGCGTCGAGGTCGACGGCGAGCCCGTCGACCTGACGCTCGACGACCCCGAGCTCGACCAGAACTACGACCACACCATCGACGTGATCGTCGACCGCGTGACCGTCTCGCCAGACGCTCGCTCGCGGATCACCGACTCCGTGGAGACCGCCTTGGAGGAGGCCGGCGGCGCGCTCAAGCTGATCGTCCCGGAGCCGCCGGCGGACGTCCCCTTCGCCTCCAACACGCGCTCGACCGGGTCGCTCGCCGAGGACGCCGACGGCGACGACCGACTGGTCGTCGAGTTCTCCGAGGAGCTCGGCAACCCCAACTCCGACTTCCAGTTCTCCGAGATCGAGACGCGCTCGTTCTCCTTTAACAGCCCGTACGGTGCCTGTCCCGAGTGCGAGGGGATCGGCTCCACGAAGGAGGTCGACGAGGACCTCGTGGTCGAGGACCCCTCGAAACCCCTCAAACACGTCTTCGAGCCGTGGAGCTACGACCGCACCTACTACTCCCGCCAGCTCGACAACGTCGCCGACCACTTCGGCGTCTCGCTGGAGACGCCCTTCGAGGCGCTCGACGAGGGGATCCGGCGGCAGTTCCTCTACGGCACCGACGGCCTCGTCCACTTCGAGTGGAGAACGAAGAACGGCACCCGCGAGAAGACCGAGCGGTTCGAGGGCGTCATCCCGAACTTAGAGCGACGCCACGTCGAGACCGACTCCGAGCGCGCCCGCGACCACATCGAGGAGTTCATGGCCGTGACGACGTGCCCGGAGTGCGAGGGCACCCGTCTGAAAGAGCAGTCGCGCCACGTGCTCGTCGACGGCACGCCGATCACCGAAGTGAACCAAATGTCGATCGCCGACGCCCGGGCGCACTTCGAGGGGATGGAAGACCGGCTCGGCGAGCGCGACACGACGATCGCCGAGGAGATCTTAAAAGAGATCCGCGCGCGGCTCGGCTTCATGGAGGAAGTCGGCTTGGAGTACCTCACGCTCGACCGCGAGGCGTCGACGCTCTCCGGCGGCGAGAGCCAGCGCATCCGGCTCGCGACGCAGGTCGGCTCCGGGCTCGTCGGGGTGCTGTACGTCCTCGACGAGCCGTCGATCGGGCTCCACCAGCGCGACAACGACCGTCTGCTCGACACGCTCACCGGGCTCCGCGACCTCGGGAACACCCTCGTCGTCGTCGAGCACGACGAGGAGACGATGCGCCGCGCGGACGAGATCATCGACATGGGGCCCGGCCCCGGTAAGCGCGGCGGCGAGGTGGTCGCGCAGGGCGACTTCGACGACATCGTCGCGGCCGACGAGTCGGTCACCGCCGACTACCTCGCGGGCCGAGAAGAGATCCCGGTGCCCGAGGAGCGCCGCGAGCCGGACGGCGAACTGACCGTGCGGGGCGCCCGCCAGCACAACCTCACGGACCTCGACGTATCGATCCCGCTGGGCACGCTGACGACCGTCACGGGCGTCTCCGGCTCCGGGAAGTCGACGCTGGTCCACGACGTCCTTTATAAGGGGCTCGCCCGCGAGATGAACGACAACACTTCGGTCGACCCCGGCGAGCACGACGCGATCGAGGGGATCGAGAACGTCGAGACGGTGCGGCTCATCGACCAGTCGCCCATCGGGCGGACGCCGCGCTCGAACCCCGCGACGTACACCGACGTGTTCGACTACGTCCGCGAGCTGTTCGCGGAGACGAAGCTCTCCAAGCGCCGCGGCTACGAGAAGGGTCGCTTCTCGTTCAACGTGAAGGGCGGGCGCTGCGAGGAGTGCGGCGGCCAGGGGACCGTGAAGATCGAGATGAACTTCCTCTCGGACGTGTACGTCCCCTGCGAGCAGTGCGGGGGGGCGCGCTACAACGACGAGACGCTCGACGTCACGTATAAGGGCGCGACCATCTCCGACGTGCTCGACATGAGCGTCGAGGAGGCGTACGACTTCTTCGAGAGCCACCAGGGGCTCCAGCGCCGCCTGAAACTGCTGAAAGACGTCGGGCTCGGCTACATGGAGCTCGGTCAGCCCTCCACCACGCTCTCGGGCGGGGAGGCCCAACGCGTGAAGCTCGCCGAGGAGCTCGGCAAGAAGGCGACGGGGGACACCCTCTACCTCCTCGACGAGCCGACGACGGGGCTCCACAAGGAAGACGAGCGCAAGCTGATCGACGTGCTCCACCGCCTCGTCGACGGCGGCAACACCGTGGTCGTCATCGAGCACGAGCTCGACTTGGTGAAGAACGCCGACCGCATCGTCGACCTCGGGCCCGAGGGCGGCGAGGGCGGCGGCGAACTCGTCGCCAGCGGGACCCCGGAGGCCGTGGCCCGCGAGGACGACTCTCACACGGGGCGGTACCTCCGGGACCTGCTCCCCGACGTCGACATCGCCGGGCCGCGCGACGACCGTCGGAAGCCCGCGGCCGCGGACGACGACTGAGCGTCGGAGCGCCGAAGGGCGCGCGGGCGTCTCTGCGGTGAGATTCCGGGCGAAATTGGGAAAATCGTTTTGTTTCAACTATCCGTGGTGTCCCGGTATGGAACGACGTTCGTTCCTCTCTGCGGGCGGCGTAGCGGTCCTCGCGCTCGCGGCCGGACGCACCTCCATCGCCGGCGGCGTCGACGCCGACGGCCCCACGACGGTCGTCGAGGAGTACTACCGGCGGGCGAGCGCGGCCGGAGACACCGAGGCCTTCGCGGACGACGTCCGCGACCTCGCGCACGGCGCGTCTCCGCTCTCGCGTCTCGCCGAGGACGTGCCGATGGCGTTCGACGCCACTCTCCGCCAGGAGCTCGCGGACGCGGCGGTCGTCGCGGAGGACGTCTCGGCCGACCGGATCCGGTCGATCTCCGACTTCCTCGCCGCGTCGCTCGACGATACGGAGGTCGAATCGATCGCGGCGGAGAACGCCGTCGTCTCGGCGATCGTCGCGGACGACGGGGTCGACGGCGGCGAGTTCGAGCTCCGGTGGCTGGTCGCGACCGACGACGACGAGTGGCGGCTCGTGTGGCCCGGCGAACCCGAGGGGCCGGCGGCGGTCGTCAGGGAGTTCTACCGTCGGGCCGAGGCGGCCGAGAGCGCCGAGGCGTTCGCGGACGACGTCGACGAGCTCTCCCACCCCGTCTCACCGCTGTCCGACGTGGCGGCGGACGTTCCGGGCTTCTTCGACGGGGCTCGGCGACAGGACCTCGCCGACGCCGAGGTCGTCTCGAGGGACGTCGGCGCCGAGCGAATCAGGGGCGTCTCCGACTTCTTCAACGCCTGGGTGGACGACGAGGCCGTCGAGGCGATCGCCGCGGAGAACGCCGTCGTTGCGGTGACCCTCGACGGCGACCGGAGCGCGAACGGCACCGAGTTGGAGTGGCTCGTCGCGACCGCCGGCGACGAGTGGCGCCTCGTCTGGCTCTGAACGGTCCCGCCGAGTCGGTCGCGGGTCGTCGGCCGGCGCCGGCGATACCGGTCATCGGGCGATCCGACCTGTGAGCGACCCGCATCTTGATACCTCGGCACGCCGTCGCTCCGACCGATGCGAGAGATAACGACAGACGACGTGCCGGAGGCCCTCGGCCCGTACTCGCAGGGGATCGTCTCCGGCGACACGGTCCACGTCTCGGGGAAGACGGGCGTGGACCCCGACACGGGCGAGGCGCCCGAATCGGTCGCCGAACAGACGACGCAGACGCTCGAAAACGTCGCCGCGATACTGGAGGCGGCCGGGACGACGCCGGACCGCATCGTGTCGGCGACCGCCTACCTCACCGACATGGACGACTACGACGCGGTGAACGAGGCGTACCGGTCGTTCCTCTCGGAGCCGTACCCGGCGCGGACCTGCGTCGAGGTGTCCCGGCTCCCCTCGCCGCTCGACGTCGAGATCACGGTCACGGCGGAGCTGGGCGACGACTGAGGACGACCGCTCCCTGGTCAGAACTTCTCCAGTAAGTCCCCGTAGAACTCGGTGTCGCGGTCGCCGGCGAGCTTCTCGACGATGAGCTCCGGGGTCGACCGCGCGAGGTGTCCTTTCCGCGGGGAGCGGTTCACCCGCAGTTCGCCGTCGACGAGCCCCTCGGCCTCGATCCCGTCGACGGCGACGTCGAAGTCGGCCGCGTCGCGGATCTCGCGGGCGAGGTGGGAGACGAAGACGGCGGTCGCGTTCTGCCCGTCGAGCGCCTCCAGGATGCCCGCGATGATCTTCGCGGAGGCGCCGGGCTCGGTGATCGACTCCAGTTCGTCGACGAGGACGAGCCGACCGTCGGCGCCCTCGACGAGGTCGCCGAAGTCGCGGAGAGTCGCCTCGAACGCGCCCGCGTCGAGGGTGCCCTGCGACTTCGCGTAGTAGTGGATCTCCTCGAAGCGCTCGACCCTCACCGACGCGGCGGGGACGGGCATCCCCATCTGGGCGAGCACGACGACGAGGGCCACGAGG
Organism: Halorubrum sp. Ea8; assembly: GCF_002252925.1. Lineage (NCBI taxonomy): Archaea > Methanobacteriati > Methanobacteriota > Halobacteria > Halobacteriales > Haloferacaceae > Halorubrum > Halorubrum sp. Ea8. Next base: position 2,693 of record NZ_NHPF01000100.1, on the reverse strand, counting down.
TCCAGCGTGGACGTCTTCCCGCCGGAGTTGACGCCAGAGAGCAGCGTCGCGCCAGACACCGCGTAGTCGACCGGCTCGGCGTCGGCGAAGTCGACGTCGAGGAGGGGGGAGCGACCGCCCTCGATCCGGAAGCCCGAGTCGGACGACTCGGGACCGACCACCTCGGGCAGGACGCAGTCGAAGTCGGCGGCGAACCGCGCGATCGCGAGCTCCACGTCGAGTTCGAGGGCGTCCCGGACGAGGTCCTCGACGGGCTCGCGGAGCTCGCCGAGGTCGCTCGCCAGCTCGGCCTTCAGCCGGGCCGCGCGCCGGTCGCGCGCGGCGGTCAATTCGTTCTTGAGCCGGGAGACGGCCGTTTCGTCGTGGTCGACCGGAAACGAGGGGTCGCCGCCGAAGACGCGGTCTGCGAGCTCCGCCTCCTCGGGCGCCAGACGGAGCGCGTCGGCGAGGTGCTCGCGGGCGCGGGCCATCGCCTCGTCGTACTCGTCGGCGAGCTCGCGGTCAAGCAGGGAGTCGACGCGGGCGCCCTGCTCGACGAGGGAGAGGAAGTCGGTCCCCTCGATCGTCACGTCTCGCTCGCGGATCGCCTCTCGGAGGCGGTCGTCGGCGACCGACTCCGCGGTCGACACCGCGGCGTCGAGGTCGTCGACGGCGGCTGTCAGTCGGGTCAGCTCCTCGTCGCCCACGACGGTTCCGTCGTCGTCGAGCCGGGCGAGGGCGTCGCGGAGACGGTCTGGGTCCGCGGCGGGATCGCCGTCAGAGACGGGGTCGCCCGCGGTCGCGGCCGCCTCGTGGACCGCCGCGGCCGCCTCCAGCCGCTCGCGGTTCGCGGCGAAGAAGGAGAGCAGGCGCTCAGGCACGGTCTCGGCGGGCTCATCGAGCGCGTTCGGGCGAACGTGGACGTCGCCCTCGACGTCGAGCCCCGCGAACTCCTCGTCGAGGACGATCACGGTCGCGTACGACCGGGCGAGCTCGGAGACGTCGCGGGCGTTCTCGACGGTCTCGACCGACAGCTCCGGGGCGGCGGACTCCGCGCGGGCGAGCGTCTCGGCGTCGGCGGTCGCGAGACAGCGGTCTCGCACCCGGACCGTCGGCGGGTCGGCGAGGGGCTCGACGCCGGCGAGCGCCTCGCGGACCGCGGGGACGGGATCGCGCTCGATCGCCGCCTCGACGAACGACTGCGCCTCCTCGATCCGCGAGGCGGATGCGCTCGGATAAAAGGTCTCCAGCCGCTTGGCGGCGTAGTCGGTGACGGTGCGCTCGCGCAGCAGGTCGATCGCCTCTCGGTACACCTCGCGGGCGCGGTCGGTCGCCAGCACGCGGCCGTCGTCGCCGTGTCGCCGGCGGATCGCGCCGCGGGCGATCCGGGCCGCGCGGGCCTCGTTGACGCCGGGCGCGCGGGCGATCGCGGCGACGTCTCCCGACTCGACGGTCCCGGCGGGATCGTCGAGGTCGCGCAGCGCGTCCGCCGTCTTCGCCCCGACGCCGGGGATCGCCTCCAGATCCATCTACTCGCCGCTATCGCGGCGACGCGCAAAAGGATGGGGGGTCGCGATCCCGTCTCCGCGCCGCGGCCGACGCGCTTTTTCCCGCCGCCCGCGAACGCGGGGCCATGAGCCATCACACCCTCGCCGCCGACGGGGACGCGCTCGACCCGGAGACGGCGGCGAAGGCGGCGGCCGCCCGCGACGCCCTCGCCGAGCGCGACGGGGTCCTCGTCGCCTTCTCGGGCGGCGTCGACTCCGCGGTCGTCGCCGCGCTCGCGCGCGACGCCCTCGGCGACGACGCGGTCGCCTGCACGGCGCGGAGCGAGACCCTGCCCGCCGCGGAGCTCGACGACGCGAATCGAGTCGCGGGCGAGATCGGGATCCGCCACGAGACGGTCACCTTCTCAGAGCTCGACGACCCGAACTTCGTCGCCAACGACGGCGACCGGTGTTACCACTGCCGCACCATGCGGCTCGGCCGAATGTACGATGCGGCCAAGGAGCTGGGCATCGGCACCGTCTGCGACGGGACCAACGCCGACGACCCCGGCGAGGGGCATCGCCCCGGCCTGCGGGCGGTCGAGGAGCTGGACGTGTTCTCGCCGCTGTTGGACGCCGGGATTTCGAAGGCGGAGGTGCGGGCGATCGCGGACGCGTACGGTCTGTCGGTCGCCGACAAGCCGTCGATGGCGTGTCTCTCCTCGCGGATCCCGACCGGGCTGGAGGTGACGGAGGAGCGTCTCACTCGGGTGGAGAAGGCCGAGCGAGTGCTCCGCGAGTGGGGGTTCGAGGGGTTCCGCGTCCGCGACCACGACGGGCTGGCGCGCGTCGAGATCGCGCCGGACGAGTTGGAGCGCGCGCTCGACCCCGCGTTCGCCGACGCGGTCCACAAGCACCTGACCGACCTCGGCTTCGACTACGTCACCCTCGACATGGCCGGCTACCGGACCGGGAGCGTGAGCCCGGGCGGCGAGGAGGGAGACGAGGGGAAGGGCGGCGACAAGGAGGGCAGCGAGGGGGGCGTCGACGAGGACGGCGACGACGAGGGCGGCGGCGAGGGGGGCGTCGACGACGAGGGCGAAGAGGATGCGGAGAGCGGCGGCGAAGATGGAAGCAGTGGCCTCGACCTCGGGCGGCAGTACCCGCGCTGATCGGCGGGATCGGGCGGCGGTCGACGAGGCGCCGACCCGGTCGTGTTAACTTAAG
>NZ_NHPF01000110.1:0-44565 GCF_002252925.1 Halorubrum sp. Ea8 | reverse complement strand
CCGGCGCCAACACCCCCGCCGCGGTGCTGTCCGCGTTCCTGACGCAGTACTACGCGGAGCGCGAGTTCCCGGACGCGGTCCTCCTGGCCGAGCGCCCGTCCGACCCGGACGTGGTCGACTGGCTGGAGGCCGAGGGGGTCTCGGTCCGGGTGCCCGGCGCGGGCCGAGAGGCGAAGCTCGTCGAGCTCGCGCTGAAGAACGCCCGGAAGCGCGGCGGCGGCGACGACCCCGTCGGCGCGCTCGGCGAGCGGCTCGGGGTCGACCGCCCCGCCCGGATCGAGGGGTTCGACGTGAGCCACGCGCAGGGGACCGCGGTGGTCGGCTCCGACGTCTGCTTCGTCGACGGGAGCGCCGAGACCGCCGACTACCGCCGGAAGAAGCTCACCGACCGCAACGACGACTACGCGAACATGCGCGAGCTGATCCGGTGGCGCGCCGAGCGCGCGATCGAGGGCCGAGACGACCGCCCCGACCCCGACCTGCTCCTCGTCGACGGCGGCGAGGGCCAACTCGGCGCCGCCCGCGACGCGCTCGCGGAGACGGGCTGGGACGTGCCCGCGGTCGCGCTCGCGAAGGCCGAGGAGCTGGTCGTCACCCCGACCGGGACCCGGCGCTGGGACGACGACGCCCCGGAGCTCCACCTGCTCCAGCGCGTGCGCGACGAGGCGCACCGCTTCGCCGTCTCTTACCACCAGACCGTCCGCGACGAGGTGAAGACGGTCCTCGACGACGTGCCCGGCGTCGGGCCCGAGACCCGCCGCCGGCTCCTCCGGCGGTTCGGATCGGTCGAGAGCGTGCGCGAGGCGTCCGCCGCCGACCTCACGGACGTCGACGGCATCGGTGAGGCGACGGCCGAGACGCTCCGCGAGCGCCTCTGAAAAACGGTGCGGCGGGCGCGCGCTTCGCGTCGAAGCCGCTCGATTCCTCTACGACTTGCGACCGCTATCGGAAACGGAGGCGCGAAAAATCAGGAGCGGAGCCACGCCAGCAGGCGGGTCGCCGGACTGGTCGCCGCCTCGAGATCCTCGGGTCGCGGGTTGTCTTTCAGCCGTTCGGGGCCTCGTTCGAGATTCGACGTACTATTTCTCATTGTGCTGGAAAATTATGGCCGTATATGGAAAAGATTCTCGAAATCCTGACGTATTCTCTCAAAAAATACGTTATATATCGATTTAATCATCACCATCTTTGCTGGTCAGACGTGCGGTAGACGGAGCCCAGCGGAGACGGAGCCCAGCGGAGACGGAGCCGGGGCGTGTGACCGCTACGGGGCCCGTCTCGGCGTCGACGAGCGTCTACTCGGCGCGGCTGGCGAACCTAGTCATCGGCGGAGGGGTCCGACGAAGCCGTTCGTCGGCGATCCCTCGTCACGCCCCGTCGATCAGGTGGGCGTCCTCGGGGTCGAAGCCGACGACGACCTCCCCGGAGAGGGGGTCTCGCGTCCGGAGGACGAGGTCGCGACCGCCCCAGTCGAGGGTCACCCGAGTCGTCTCGCCGAGGAACTCCGCGCTGGCGACCGTCGTCCGAATCCGGTTCTCGCCGCCGTCTATCCGGAGGTACTCCGGACGGACGCAGAAGGCGAGACGGTCGCCGACGGCGACGTCGGCGGCGCCGTCGAGCGCGACGCGGAGCGTCTCGCCCCCGGCATCGACGGCGGCGATGCGGGTGACTCCATCGCTCGTCTCGTTTCCGTTGCTCGTCTCGTCTCCGTCCTCCCCGGTGACTCGGTCCTCGACGTCGACGACCCGCCCCGCGAACACGTTGTTGTCGCCGACGAACTCGGCGACGAACCGGGTCGCCGGCTCGCGGTACACCGTCCGCGGGGGCGCGACCTGCTCGGGCGTCCCGCCGCGCATCACCGCGACGCGGTCGGAGATCGCCAGCGCCTCCTCCTGGTCGTGGGTGACGTAGACGGTCGTAATCGAGAGCTCGGACTGGATCCGCCGGACCTGCACCCGGAGCCGCTCGCGGAGCTGCGCGTCGAGCGCGCTCATCGGCTCGTCTAAGAGGAGGAGGTCCGGGCCGGGCGCGAGCGCCCGCGCCATCGCGACGCGCTGCTGTTGGCCCCCGGAGAGGCTCTCCGGCTCGCGGTCGGCGGCGTCCGGGAGGTCGACCAGTTCGAGCAGCTCCGCGACGCGCTCGTCGCGGGTGACCCCCTCGGGCGGGTCGGCGAAGTTGAGCCCGTATCCGACGTTCTCGCCGACGGTCATGTGCGGGAACAGCGCGTAGTTCTGGAAGACGACCCCCACGTCGCGGTCCTCGGGCGGCACCCCGGCGACCGACTCGCCGAAGAAGCGGACGGTCCCCGCGGTCGGCTCCTCGAACCCCGCGATCAGCCGGAGGCTCGTCGTCTTCCCGCAGCCGGAGGGGCCGACCAGCGTGAAGAACTCCCCCTCGCGCACCCGGAGGCTCACGTCGTCGACGGCGGCCGTGTCGCCGTAGCGCTTCGTCACGCCGTCGAGTTCGACCGCGGGCGGGGCGTCGACGGACGCGGCGGCAGGCGGGGCATCGGCGGGCTCGGCGGACGCGGCGGCGTCGGTTGCCGCCTCCTCAAAGTCCACGGTGCTCACCTCCGAGTCGCTCGATCACGACGAAGCTGAGCCCGGTGACGACGAGGAGGACGACGCCCATCGCGGTCGCCGGTCCGAGCCGACGCCCGATGAACCGCTCGATCGCGACCGGCATCGTGTACGCGTCCGCGCCGGTCGCGAGCACCACCGTCGCCGTGAACTCGCCGATCGAGACCGCGAACGCGAACGCCGCGCCGGCGACCACCCCGGGCCAGACGAGCGGGAGCTCCACGTCGCGGATCACCCGCGCCCGCGACGCGCCGAGCGCCCGCGCCGACTCGATCAGCGAGCGGTCCAACCCCTCCAGCCCGGGCGCGACCGTCCGGACGACGAAGGGGTAGCCGGCGACCGCGTGCGCGACGACGATGGCGACGGCGCCGGTCGCCGCGATCCGCCACCCGGCGACCTCGACGCCGAAGACGAGTCCCCGGAGGAGCCCGAGGCCGACGACGATTCCGGAGACGGCGAGCGGGGCCATCGCGGCCGCGTCGACCAGCTTCCGCCCGCGGTACCGCCGCGTCGTCAGCACGGCGACGACGACCCCCATCGGGAGGGCCATCAGCGTCGCCGCCGACGCGAACGCGAGCGAGTTGCGGATCGCGGGCCACGGCCGCACCTGAAACGCCGCGCCCGTCCGCTGGCGGTCGACGAGGAACCGGTAGTGCTCCAGCGTGAGCGCGCCGTCGCCCCCCGTGACGCTCGCGAGGACCATCGAGCCGATCGGGGCGAGGAAGAGCACCGCCGCGACGACCGCGTAGGCGGCGAGGCCGACGCGGGGCAGGACCTCCCGCGCGGACGGCGCCGCGGGGAGCAGGGGTCTGCGCGGGAGCGGCCGGGCGCCCCGCGCGTTGACCGTGTTGCGCGCCTCGTAGCGGAGGTACGCGAGCAGCACGCCGAGCGAGATGACCAGTTCCACGATCGCCAGCGCGGCCGCCTCGGCGTAGCTCAGATCGCGGACGAGTCGGTAGACGAACACCTCGACGGTCGCCAGCTGGAAGCCGCCGAGCGCGAGCACGATGGGGAAGGTGCCGAACGTGAACACGAAGGTGAGCGCCGCGCCCGTCAGGACCGCCGGGTACACCTGCGGCGCGACCACGTCGCGGAACGCCCGGGCGGGCCCCGCGCCGAGGCTCCGAGCGGTCTCGACCGCGCGCGCGTCGACCGACTCCCACGCGGCGGTCGTCACCCGGGCGACGAGCGGCGCGTTGTAGAAGGCGTGGGCGATCACGATCGCCTGCAGCGAGAACATGAGGTCGACGGGCGGGAGCCCGAGCGCCGACAGGACGGCGTTCAGGGTCCCGTTGGTGCCGAACGTGGCGACGAAGCCGACCGCCACCATGATCGAGGGGAGGACGAACGGGACGATCGTCAGCGACCGGAGCGTCCGGCGGCCGGGGAACTCGAAGCGCGCGAGCAGGAACGCCGCGGGGAGCCCCAGCGCGACGCTGGCGACCGTCGACAGGGCGGCCTGGTACGCGGTGAAGCCGACGATCCCGAGCCGGCGGTCCGGTCCGAGGAGCGCGCGGGCGACCGCGATCGGGGACTCGCCCGCGAACAGCCGGGCGAGCTCGCCGAAATAGAAGGGGTCGCGCACCAGCTCGGCGAACACCGCGAGCGTGGCGACGCCGTCGACGACGACCGCCTCGATCAGGACCGTCCCGACCGGGTAGTAGAAGGCGACGACGAGCGTGAGGCTCGTCACGACCGCGAGCGCGGTCAGCAGGCGCCCTTCGAGCCGGTCGCGGAGCGACCGGACGCGACGGCGACTCGGGCCGGCGTCGGGGGTCGAGGCCTCTCCGGCGCCGCTGCGGCGGTCGGTCACGCCGGTCTCAGTTCCCGGCGTACTGTCGCTCCCAGGCGTCGATCCACTCACTGACCGAGCCTTGGAGCTCGTCGTACGTGAACGTCACCGGTTCGGCCGGCTCCTGGGCGAGCTCGGCGTAGTCGTCCGGGAGCGTCGCGGTGTCGGTCGCGGGGAAGGCGACGTTGCGCTGGGCGATCTGCCCCTGCACGTCCGGCTCCAGCATGAACGACATGAACTCGCGGGCGAGCGCCGGCTCGTCGGCGTCGGCGAAGACGGCCATCCCCTCGGGGGTCGCGTACGCCTGATCGTTCAAAAAGCGGATCTGGTGTTCCTCCAGGTTCGCTCCCTCCATGTCAGCGAACACCTGGTCGGTCGAGTAGGAGACGACGATCGGCGCCTCGCCGTTGCTCCAGGCGGTGTACGCGTCGTCCCACGAGCCGAGCACGCGGACGTCGTTCGCTTGGAGGTCCGCCCAGTAGTCGAGGTAGTCGTAGTCGGGGTCGCCGTCGCCGCCCTCGACCGCCTCGTCGTCGCCGTCGCTCGCGACGCCGCCGTCGCCGAAGCGGTGGATCGTGTGCAGCAGGAACGAGCGCCCCGTCGAGGAGCCGCCGGGGTTCTGCGCGATGAGCGCCCCGCTGTGCTCGTCGGCGAGCAGCCCGTCGAACGTCTCCGGGGCCTCGACCGCCGTGCCGTCGTAGACGAGGCTCACGTAGCCGGTGTCGAAGGGAACGGCCCGGTCGAACGGGTCGAAGAGGAGCCCGTCGCGGACGTCGCCGAACCCGCCCACCTCGCCCCGCTCGGCGAACAGCCCGTCGCCGAGCTGGTCGTCGACGCGAACGAGGTCCTCGGTCGTGAGACCGACGTAGAGGTCGGCGTCGATGGAGACGCCCGAGGCGGCGCGCTCGACGTAGTAGTTCAGCTCGTTGTCGGGCGTCGCCCACTCCAGCTCGGCGTCGACGCGCGACTCGAACTCCTCTTTGAGCCACTCTCCCGGGCTCACCGAGGGGGCGTCGATGAAACTGGTGTAGGTCGCGACCGTCAGCGTGGGGGTCTCCTCGTCGCCGCCCTCGCCGTCCGATCCGTCGTCGCCGTCGGTCTCGTTCGAGCCGTCCGAGCCGTCCGCCCCGTCGCTCGAGCCGCCGTCGCCCCCGTCGTCGCCCGTCTGCTGCGCGCTACAGCCGGCAAGCGCCAGGGCGCCCGCGGCGCCCCCGAGCGCCAGGAACCGGCGGCGGGTCGGCCGGTCCGTCCCCCGCCGCGTCCGCGACGCGCTCGGTTCGCCGCTGGCGACCGCGTCCCCGTCGCTGACCGCGCCCTCGTCGGTGACCGCGTCCGGACCGGTGGCCGCGTCCGTGTCGTCTGCCATTACTCGGTAGTCACACTCGGTGGTTATAAGGGATCCGTGTCGGTGGCGGGCGGTCGCCGGGGCCGGCGACCGCCTCCCTCGGTCCGGCGGTATCTGTTCCGATATTCTCGGCGATACCGATTTATCGGGGCGCGCCTCCGGATCCGTATGAACGACTCGTCCGGAGGCGACCCGAGCGGACGCACGCGCCGTCGACTCCTCGCCGCGGGGGCGAGCGCCACGGCGCTCGGTCTCGCGGGCTGTCTCGGCGCTCGGGAGGGCCCGGTCCCGGAGCCGACCGTGACGAACGAGCGGATCGACGACGGCTGGCGGCTCCTCGACGAGTCGGAGAGCGCGGTCTTCGAGCGGACGTACGGCCCGGCGACCGTGCGCGCGCTCGAACGAACGCTGATCTACGAGTACGTCTCCGTCGCCGAGGCGCTCGACGAGACGTTCGACGCGAGCGGGTCACCGGTGGTCTTCTTCGCGACCCGGATCGACCTTCGGCCCGCCCTCGACGGACTGCCGGCGGGCGTCGGTAGAGGCCGGCTGATGGCGGAAGTGGAGACGGCCGCGGTCGACGCGTTCCGCGCGCGGCTCCGGAGCGCCGGGACGGACGGCCTCGAAGAGGTCGACGAGGGGACCACCACCGTCGTCGTCGGCCACACCGCGACGGCGTGGCGCTTCGCGGGCGAGTTCGCGCTCGACGGGGAGGCGCCCCTCCCGGACGGCTCGACGACCGCGGTCGACGAGGCCGTCGGCGTCACGGCGCGGCTCGCGGTCTGGCACGACGGCACCGACGTCCTCGTGGCCGGCGGCGCGTTCCCCTCCGAGGCGGTCACGGCGGTGATCGGCGACGCCGTCCCCGGGTCGCTCGACGGCGAGACCGTCGTCGAATCGATCGCGGACGCGGAGGCGGCGGCGGCGCTCGCGACCGACCCGGCCGCGTTCGACGAGGAGGTCTCCGTGCTGATCGTCTCGGTGGAGTGAGGCGCGCCGGCGGTCTGAAGCGCGCGGCCGCCGGCGCGACCCTCGCGCCTCGACGGTACCTTCCCCCGTCGCGCCTTGAGGCCCCTCGCCGCCCGAACCGACTCGTTTAATCCGCGCCCGCGACTCCCGACGGGTATGAGCGGTTTCCCCGAGTTCGAGGTGATCCCGGCGGTCGACGTCCAGGACGGCGAGGTGGTCCAGCTGGTCGGCGGCGAGCGCGGCACGGGCAAGCGGTACGGCGACCCGGTCGAGGCCGCCGACCGCTGGATCGAGGCGGGCGCGGAAACGCTCCACCTCGTCGACCTCGACGGCGCGTTCGAGGGCGAGCGCGTCAACGCCGACGCGATCGAGTCGGTCGTCCGGAGCGTCCCGGACGCGGTCGGCCTCCAGTTGGGCGGCGGCATCCGCACGGCGGAGGGCGCGCGCGAGCTCCTGGATATGGGTCTCGACCGCGTCATCCTCGGGACCGCGGCGGTCGAGACGCCCGAGATCGTCGCCGAGATCGACGAGAGCCACCCGGGAAGCGTCGTCGTCAGCCTCGACGCGAAGGGCGGCGAGGTCGTCGTGAGCGGCTGGACCGAGGGGACCGGCCTCGACCCCGCCGAGGCCGCGACGCGCTACGAGGAGCTCGGCGCGGGCGCGATCCTGTTCACGAACGTCGACGTCGAGGGACAGCTAGCGGGGATCGACCGCGAGGCGGTCGAAAGCGTCGTCGACGCGGTCGACGTCCCGGTGATCGCCTCCGGCGGCGTGGCGACCGTCGAGGACGCGGCGGCGCTGAAAGGGGCCGGCGCGGCCGCGGTCGTGGTCGGGACCGCGCTGTACGAGGGGCGGTTCACGCTGCGGGAGGCGCAGGCGGCCGCGGACGACGCCTGATCGGGGCCCTCGACCGAGACGAGGCCTGACCGGAGCCCCGGCCGGGACGACGCCCCTCCCCTCACGGCCCGACTACTCCTCCGGACGCTCGCGCTGGACGACCAGCACCGGCCCGAGGAAGCGCTCGGCCACCTGCTCCGACGGCATCCCGAAGACGAACGTCGTGACCGACGGGTCCGTCTCGCCCATCACGACCGCGTCGTGCGACTCGGCCCGGCCCGCGATGGCGTCGAGCGGGGCGTCCGCGTCTTCGACGAGCGTCTCGATCCGGTCGGCCGCGACGCCGCGCTCGACGAGGTCGGCCCGTACCCCGTTCAGGAACGACTCCCCGTCGTCGGGGGACTCGCCCTCGTTGAGGGCGTGATACAGCGTTACGTCGACGCCCGCGTCGGCGAACAGCCCGGCGACGAGCCGGGTGTTCCGCCCGACGCCGACCGTCCCGCGGAGCGCGACGAGCACCGAGTCGACGCGCTCCGCGCTGTTCGGGACCAGCACCGCGAGACACTCGTACTCGTAGATGAGCCGGTCGATCGTGGTCGCCTCGTCGTGAGTGAACACGAGCCGGGTCTCGACGTCGGCGCCGGCCGCGGCGAGCGAGTCGGCGAACTCGCCGAGCTTCGACATCGCCTTCTCGCCGAACTGCTCCCGCGCCTGCTCGGTCGCCGTCTGCTCGGGGATGACGTGATACCCGAGCAGCACGACGCGGGCGTTCGCGAGCAGCTCCGGGACACCGTTCGGGAGCGATTCGCCCTCGAGCAGTTTCAGGGGAACCAGCACCGACGGCCGACCGACGTCGGTCGGCGCGTCCGGCTCCGGCTGCTCTCCGGTCGGCGTTTCAGGCCCCGGCTGTTCTCCGGTCGCCTGTCGGTCCCCGGTCTCGGTCTGTTCCTCGCCGTCCTCGGTGGGTGTGTCGGTCATCTCAGAAGTCTCCTTTGAGTTCGACGTCCGTCGCGTAGTATCGGTACCAGCCGTACGCCGCGATCATGATCGCGGCGCCGACGCCGATCGACGCCGGCTGCATGAACGCGATGAGCGCGAAGCTCGCGAGCCCGCCGACGCCGGCGACGGCGAACCCGGCCGGACAGCGGAACGCCGGGTCGTACCACGACGGCCGTTCCCGCCGGAGCTGGATCAGCGCGACGCAGATCAGCCCGTACATCACGAGGTGGAGGAACGAGGCGACCTCCGCGAGCAGCGCCACCTGCCCCGTCGCGGCCAGGACGACGATCGGACCGCCGGCGAGCCCGAGGGCGACGTGGGGGGTGCCGTACGCGAGGTTGAGCCGGCTCGCCGTCTCGGGGATGATTTCGTCGCGGCTCACCGCGTACACCGCGCGGGAGGCGCTGAGGATCGAGGCGTTCGCGCTGGAGAAGGTCGCCAACAGCCCGGCGACGACGATCGCCAGCGCCCCCGGGAGCCCGACGAACGACCGCGCGACCTCGACCATCGCGGTCTCTCCGAACTCGCCGAGGCGGGCGCTGCCGAACGCGCTCGTCGCGACGAAGATCGTGACGACGTAGAAGACGCCGACGAGGAGCACGGAGCCGANNTCGGCTCCGTGATGTCGCCCGCGACGGTCGCGACCTGCGCGAAGCCGAGGTAGGAGGTGAAGACGAGTGCCGCCGTCTGGAGCACCGGCAGCGTCCCGCCGGGCGGGAAGAAGCGCTCCGGGACGCGCTCGGCGCCGAACACGCCGAGCGCGTCGAGCGAGCCGTAGCTCAAGAAGAGCGTGAGGATGACCAACAGCAGGATCACGATCCCGTTCTGGAGCGCCGCGGTGTTCTCGGTCCCGAAGAGGCTGAGGACGGTGAGACCGACGCCGAACGCGACGCCGAGGGGGACCGCGGGGTCGATCGGGAGCGCGATCCCGGCTTCGAGGAACACCTGTCCCGCGTAGCTGCCGAGCCCGACGAGGTAGAACGCGGCGGCGAACACGAGGCCGAGCCAGAGCCCGAGCCCGACGACCGCGCCGGCGGCGGTCCCCAGTCCGCGCGAGATGAAGAAGTAGCCGCCCCCGCTGCGCGGCATCGCCGTGGCGAGCTCCGACGCCGGCAGCGCGACGAGGAGCGCGATGACCGCTCCGATCGCGAACGAGAGCGACGCCGCCGGACCGGCGTTCTCGGCCGCCAGCCCCGGGAAGACGAAGATCCCCGCGCCGATCATCGTTCCCACGCCGATCGCGAGCCCGCCCACGAGGCCGATGGTCCGTTCGAGCTCCCCTTCCCCGGTGTCGGCGTCGACGACGGCGGCGAGCGTGTCTGGGACCTCGACGCCGGCGCGCGAGGGGCCGGAGCCGTCGGTCGGTCCGGACGCGTCGGGAGGGCCAGCGGCGGCGGACGGGCCGGACGAGTCGGGGGGGTCTGAACTGTCCATGCCGTGCCGAGACGATTCACTGGCGTGACAAATATCCACCGCCGGTCGGGTGCCGTCGGCCGTCCGCCCACCCGCAACCGACTTACGAATCCGCCGCGACGGGCCGGTATGAGCGATCACGACCGGACGGCCGCCGTCACCCGCGAGACGAGCGAGACGACGATCGAGCTCACCCTCGCGATCGACGGCGACGGCGACAGCGAGATCGACACCGGGATCGGCTTCTACGACCACATGCTGGCGTCGTTCGCCAAACACGGCCTCTTCGACCTCACCGTCAGGTGCGACGGGGACACCGAGATCGACGACCACCACACGGTCGAGGACGTGGCGATCTGCCTCGGCGAGGCGTTCGACGAGGCGCTCGGCGAGAAGCGCGGCATCCGGCGGTACGCCGACCGACGGGTCCCCCTCGACGAGGCGGTCGCGAGCGTCGTCGTCGACGTGGCCGGGCGCCCGTACTACGAGTTCGACGGGGCGTTCTCGCAGGCGTCGATCGGCGGGTTCACCAGCGTCATGGCCGACCACTTCGCGCTGTCGCTGGCGCACAACGCCAGCCTGACGCTCCACGCCGCGGTGGAGCGGGGAGACAACGCCCACCACGAGGTTGAGGCGCTGTTCAAGTCCCTCGCACGGGCGCTCGACGACGCGACGCGGCTCGACGAGCGCCGCAGCGACACGCCGAGCACGAAGGGCGAGCTGTAGCGGAAGCGGCGGGTCGGCCGTGAGGAGACGAGCGCGGCCCCCGCCACCGGGCCGTTCCGACGGTTTAAATCGGGTCGGGACCCACCCTCCACCAATGCAACCGAGTTCGCTCTCCGGGCTCCCCGCGGGCGTCGGCGAGGCGCTCGAATCGGAGGGCGTCGCCGAGCTGTACCCGCCGCAGGCGGCCGCCGTCGAGGCCGGCGTCGTCGACGGCGAGAGCCTCGTCGCCGCGGTCCCGACGGCCTCCGGGAAGACACTGATCGCCGAGCTCGCCATGCTGTCGGCGATCGAGCGCGGCGGCAAGGCGCTGTACATCGTCCCGCTGCGCGCGCTCGCCAGCGAGAAGAAGACCGAGTTCGAGCGCTGGGAGGACCACGGCGTCACGGTCGGCGTCTCCACCGGCAACTACGAGTCCGACGGCGAGTGGCTCGCCACGCGGGACGTCATCGTCGCCACCTCGGAGAAGGTCGACTCGCTGATCCGCAACGGCGCCCCGTGGATCGACGACCTCACCTGCGTCGTGAGCGACGAGGTCCACCTCGTCGACGACCCGAACCGCGGCCCCACCCTCGAAGTGACCCTCGCGAAGCTCCGGAAGGTGAACCCCGGGCTCCAGACGGTCGCGCTCTCGGCGACCGTCGGCAACGCCGACGTCATCGCCGACTGGCTCGACGCCGGGCTGGTCGAGTCGGACTGGCGCCCGATCGACCTCCGGATGGGCGTCCACTTCGGTAACGCCGTCGACTTCGCCGACGGGAGCAAGCGGGAGGTCCCCGTCGAGCGCGGCGAGGACCAGACCGCCCGGCTCGTCGCCGACGCGCTCGACACCGAGGAGGACGGGCAGGGCGGCTCCTCGCTCGTCTTCGTCAACTCCCGGCGCAACGCCGAGTCGTCCGCCCGGAAGCTCACCGACGTCACCGGCCGGCGGCTCACCGACGACGAGCGCGACCGCCTCCGCGATCTCGCCGAGGAGATCCGCGGCGTCTCCGACACGGACACGTCGGAGGACCTCGCCGACGCGGTCGCGCAGGGGTCGGCGTTCCACCACGCGGGGCTCGCGAGCGAGCACCGGTCGCTCGTCGAGGACGCGTTCCGCGACCGCCTCATCAAGTGCATCTCCGCGACGCCGACGCTCGCCGCCGGCGTCAACACCCCCGCCCGCCGGGTGATCGTCCGCGACTGGCGCCGCTACGACGGGGAGTTCGGCGGGATGAAGCCGCTCGACGTGCTGGAGGTCCACCAGATGTGCGGGCGCGCGGGTCGGCCCGGACTCGACCCCTACGGCGAGGCGGTGCTGCTCGCGAACGACGCGGACACGAAGGAGGAGCTGTTCGAGCGGTACCTCTGGGCCGACCCCGAGCCGGTCCGGTCGAAGCTCGCCGCCGAGCCCGCGCTCCGGACCCACGTGCTCGCCACGGTCGCCTCCGGTTTCGCCTCCACCCGCGACGGGCTCCTCTCCTTCCTCGACAACACCCTCTACGCCACGCAGACCGACGACGAGGGGCGGCTCGGGGCCGTCACCGACACCGTGCTCGACTACCTCGCGGTGAACGACTTCATCGACCGCGATCGCGACGGCGGGAGCGAGGGCCTGAGTGCGACCGGAATCGGCCACACCGTCTCGCGGCTCTACCTCGATCCGATGAGCGCCGCGGAGATGATCGACGGGCTGCGGTCGGTCGGGGACGCGGGAGCCGCCGGTGTCGCTAGCGCGAGCGGCGACGACGGGGAGTTCGTCATGACGGCCGACGGCGACGGAGACGCCGACGAGCCCGGGTTCGGGACGTACGCGCGAGCCGGGGAGGACGGCGACGAGAGCGAGACGGCGGACGCCGCGGGCGACTCGGCCGACGGCGACGCCGACCCCGCCGCTCCCCAGGTCACCCCGCTCGGCCTCTACCACCTCGTCAGCCGCACGCCCGACATGTACGAGCTCTACCTGAAGTCGGGGGACAGAGAGACGTACACCGAGCTCTGCTACGAGCGCGAGGGCGAGTTCCTCGGCGACGTGCCCTCCGAGTACGAGGACGTGCGCTTCGAGGACTGGCTCGCGTCGCTGAAGACGGCCCGCCTCCTCGAGGACTGGGCGAACGAGGTCGACGAGGACCGCATCACGGAGCGGTACGGCGTCGGCCCGGGAGACATCCGCGGGAAGGTCGACACCGCCGAGTGGCTGCTGCGCGCGGCCGAGACCCTCGCGCGCGACGTCGAGGGGGTCGACGGCGACGTCGTCGTCGCGGTCCGCGAGGCCCGCAAGCGGATCGAGTACGGCGTCCGCGAGGAGCTGCTCGACTTAGCTGGGATCCGGAACGTCGGCCGGAAGCGCGCCCGCCGGCTGTACGAGGCCGGCGTCGAGACGCGCGCCGACCTCCGCGAGGCCGACAAGGCGGTCGTGCTCGGCGCGCTCCGCGGCCGCGAGCGCACCGCCGAGCGCATCCTCGAACACGCGGGGCGCGAGGACCCGTCGATGGACGACGTGCGCCCGGACAAGTCGGCCTCGGCGGCGGCGACCGCGGGCTCCGCGAGCGACGGGGACGGCGACGGGCAGGCGAGCCTGGGTGATTTCGAGTGAGCGACGGGACGGAAACGACCCCTGATACCGGGTCCGACGACGGCCGCCCCGACCCGTCGACCCCGCCGCACCGCCTCGTCCGCGGAACGGTCGCCATCGACGGCCTCGACGCCTTCCTCGCGCGCCTCGACGGAATCGCCGACGAGACCGGCGCGGTCGTGCAGGCGTTCGACGCCGACCTCGTCGTCTCCGACGCTCAACTCCGCGCCGCGGTCCGCCTCGCCGCCCGTGCGATCGCCCGCGGCGAGGCCGTCGCTCGCGACCCGGGCGTCGAGATCATGCTGTACGCGGCCGGCCGTCGACAGATCGACCGCGCGCTGGCGCTGGGCGTCTCCGAGGGCGAACAGCGCGCGGTCGTGCTGGTCGCCGACTTCGGCGGCGTCGACGGCGCGGACCGACCCGCCGCGGACCTCGACGCGGCCGAGCGAGCGGTCGAGCGGCTGACGGCTCCCCCCGCCGCCGCCGAGTTCGATCGGGAACGAGTGACGGAGTTTTACGGCGTCTCCGACCGCGAACTCGCGGCGACCGCCGGCGACCTGGCCGACGTCGTCCGCGAACGGGTGGCGCTGCTCGACGTCGAGAAGTGACCGGGAACGCGGGTGACCGATTCCCATACCCCTTCGCTTCCACTGGAAACCGCGGTACGTAGGAAGTGTTCGAGTCCAGACGAAGCGAGCGGTCGAGCGGAACGAGGCGATCCACGCGAAACGGACCCCCGCAGACGAAGCGGAGGGGGACGCCGCGTTTGGATCGAGGACGGGCGAACCGCGAGAATAGTCCATCCTGGATTCGAACCAGGGTCGTTGCCCCCAGAAGGCAACAGGATTGGCCACTACCCCAATGGACTGTGCGCAACCATCGATAGCCTGTGCGTGTTTGTAAGCGTTGCGCGTCGCCGGCCCTCTGTCACGCGTTCACAGGCGGTGGGAGAGCCGGGTGCCTCCTCCGCGACCGAGATCTGATCGAAGAACGTGCGCATATCGATGCGTTTTACTCGTCCGAATGGCCACGAAGCTGTATGTACGTCGGACGATTCGTCGTCGTCGCCCCCGGAATCGGCGCCTACCGCGTCTCCTCGCGCTCGTTCCCGAACCGGCGCGTGCTCGACCGCGGCGGGACCCTCACGGTCGGACCGACGCCGGACGCCTCCGAGACCGACAATCCGTACGTCTCGTACAACTGCGCGCGGGCGGTCCGGACCCCGACCGACGAGCCGCTCGCGGTCGTCGGGAACGGCTCCCACGTCGACCCGATCGCGGAGAAGCTCGAGCTGGGGTACCCGGCGCGCGACGCGCTGGCGACGCCGCTGCTCGCGCTCGACTTCGAGAAGGACGACTACGACACGCCGCGGATCGCCGGCGTCGTCGGGAGCGAGACGGCGACGGTCGGCGTCGTCCGCCGCGACGCGCTGCTCGTCGAGGCCGTCGACGAGCCGACGATCGTCGCCACCTACGAGACCGACAGCCCGGAGCCGTACGCCCTCGCGGCGGCGAACGACGAGCGTCCGGACGCGGGCGCGGCCGCGAGCGAGGTCCTCGGCGCCGACTTCGAGCACCCGGTGTGCGCCGCGGGCGCGACCGTCGACGACGACGGCGTGACGCTCGCGCTCGACAACGGCGACGCGTAGCGGGCCGCCCGAGGCGGGGCGTCCGCGACGTCCCGGCCGACCCCTTTTCCGGCTCCCGACGCCTTTTGACCGCGGCGGCCGACCCGCCTCCATGGAGCGCGTCACCGCGGCCGATTATCACGACATCGCCACGCCCGCCGACCCGCGGATCTCGCCCGACGGGGACCGGGTCGCCTTCCTGCGACGCCAGCCGACCGACGACGAGACCGTCGAGTCGACGGTGTTCCTCGTCGACGTCGCGGGCGGCGACCCCCGCAGGCTCACCCTGGCCGAGGGCTCCGACGCGGAGCCGCGCTGGAGCCCGTCCGGCGACCGGATCGCGTTCACGTCGACGCGGGGGGCGGACGACGACCGCCAGCAGCTGTGGGTCCTCCCGGTCGACGGCGGCGAGGCCCGCCGGGTCACCGACGTCGTCGGCGGCGTCTCGGAGATCGCGTGGTCGCCGGACGGGGACCGGATCGCCTTCGTCCAGTCGGTGACCGCCGAGTACCGCGAGGAAGGCCGGGACCTGTCGGTGCCGGAGGAGTACGAGCCGGACGACCACCCCGACCCGCGCGTGATCGACCGCACCGTCTACCGCTCCGGACAGCGCTTCTTCGACGGGCGGCGGTCGGGCGTGTACGTCGTCGACGCGGACGCGGACGTCGACGGCGCGACCGCGGCGGACCCCGCCGAGGGCGTCGAGCGGGTGACCGACCGCGACGCCGACTTCGCCGCGCCCGACTGGGGGGACGCCGACACGCTCTACTTCGCCGAGGAGGTCGGCGACGACCCGGACGACTCCGCGGAGATCGCGATCCGCGCGCACGACTTCGAGACGGGCGACACCGAGCGCGTCCACACGACCACCGGCTGGGGCGCCGCGATCGCGGCGACCGCGGACGGGCGAGTGGCCTTCACCCACGCCGAGCCGGAGCAGGTGTCGATGCAGCCGGTCGACCTCCGCGTCGTCGACCGCGAGACGGGCGACGTGACCGAGCTCACGGACGGGATCGACCGCGGGCTCGGCTACGAGGCCGCGCCGCAGTGGGGTCCCGACGACGCGACGCTGTACTTCGCGACCCCCGACGAGGGGAAGACGGCGCTGTGGCACGTCCCGGCCGACGGGAGCGCGGCCCCCGAGCGCCTCCTCCGGCCGGGGACCGTCTCCGGCGCGACCGTCGGCGGCGACGACGGCGCCGGCCCCGGCGAGGTGACCGTCGCGGTCGCCGCCAGCGAGTGGGACCACCCGGGCGACGTCTTCGCGCACGACGCGTGGGGCGGCGAGACGACGCGGCTCACGGAGCTGAACGCCGACTACCTCGCCGATCGCGCGATCGGCGAGCCCGAGGAGATACGGTTCGAGTCGGAGGGGACGGAGATCCAGGGGTGGGTGATGACGCCGCCGGAGTTCGACTCGGACGGCGAGGCGGTCGACGGGGCGGACGGCGAGACGGACGAGGAGTACCCCCTCGCGGTCGAGATCCACGGCGGCCCCCACGCGATGTGGTCGACCGCGGGGACGATGTGGCACGAGTTCCAGACGCTCGCGGCCCGCGGCTACGTCGTCTTCTGGTCGAACCCGCGCGGGTCGACCGGCTACGGCGAGGCGTTCATGCAGGCGATCGAGCGCGACTGGGGCGACGCGACCCTCTCCGACGTGATGGCCGGCGTGGAGACGGTCGCGGAGCGCCCGTCCGTCGACGAGACGAACGCCTTCGTCACCGGCGGCTCCTTCGGCGGGTTCATGACCGCGTGGACGGTGGGGCAGACCGACTACTTCCGCGCGGCCGTCTCGCAGCGCGGCGTGTACGACCTCACCGGCTTCTACGGCTCGACCGACGGCGCGTACAAGCTGCTCGAGGGCGACTTCGACACGGTCCCGTCCGAGGAGCCCGGCTGGCTGTGGGAGCAGTCGCCGACGGGCCACGCCGACGCGGTCGACACGCCCACGCTGTTGATCCACAGCGAGGACGACACGCGGACGCCGATCTGCACGGCGGAGCTCTACCACCGGATCCTCCGGAAGAACGGCGTCGACACGCGGTTCGTGCGGTACCCGCGCGAGGGACACGAGCTCTCCCGCTCCGGGGAACCCGGGCACGTCGTCGACCGCATCGAGCGGATCGCTCGCTGGTTCGACGGCTACTCCGAGCACCACGACGCGCCGCGGGCGCTCGACCGTCCCGACGAGGCGGGGCTGAGCGCGGCGGACAACGGCGAGGCGGAGGGCGACGGAGACGAGGCCGACGAGACGGGCGGCGAGGCCGGCGAAGCGTAGCGCCTCACGACGAGCCGTCGGGATCGAACGACTCGATCGCCGCGTGGACGCCCTCGACCCACTCGTCGAGCGCCTCGTGCAGCCGCTCTTTCGCCTCCGGGACCGGGACCGCGGTGTACTGGTAGACGTAGCCGCCGGAGTCGAGCAGCCGGCGGCGGCGCTCGACGAGCCCCTTGTCCCGCAGCGTCGACAGCGAACGGTTCACGTTCGACCGGTCCCGGTCGAGGGCCTCGGCGAGCTCGGCGACGGTGCTCCCCGGGTGATCGAGCAGGGTCAGGTACGTGCGGCTCTCGTGGTCTCGAATGCCGAACACGCAGGAGAGCACGTGCTCGAACGAGGGGGAGACGTCGCCGACGAGGTCCTCGATCTCGGGGTCGCTCATGGGCGTCGTTCGGCTGCGGTCGGGTTAAAAGTCGTCATTGGCGGACCGCGGCCGAGGGTCGGCGCCCGACTCAGTCGCCGTCGACGCCGGCGTCGGCGCTGGCGTACCCCATCCGGTCGATACAGCCGCGCATCTCGTCCTCCTCCGCGTGGCGGTGAAGGTTGGTCGGCGTGTCGCAGTGATACGTCTCCCCGTCGTACCGGAGCACGACCTCGTGGCGCCCGCCGGCGACCTCGACATCGACGAGGATCCGACGGCCGTCGTTGAGGGCGTCGATGATCTCGTCGGCCGACAGCTCGCCGGCCTCGATCCGGAGTACCTCGCTCATACGCGCTCTTCGCGCGTCGTCGAATTAAAACCGTCCGTGCCGCGCTCGCGAGTCACGTCATCGTCGAGTCCGGACCGCCCTCCGTCTCCGGGGGCTCGACGCCCTCGGCGGCGGCGACGTCGTCCGTGCGCTTTTCCGTCTCGACGTGCCAGCGGTCGATCTCGGACTCGTACTCGTCGAGGATCTCGCTCACTTCGGCCTTCAGCTCGTCGTCGTTGACGTTCACCTCGAACTCGAACGTCTCGCCGTCCTCGCCGCGGCCGACCTCCTGGATGTTGGCGCTGACGAGCTCGTTGTCGAAGTAGTACGGTGCCATCTGCGTCATCACTTTCCGGTACACCGTGTCCTCCACCTTCCGGAGCGCCTTGCGGCTCGCCGAGTCGGCCGCGCGGGCGACGTGGCCGATCGATTCGCCCCAGCTCTCCATCGCGCTCTCGGTGTCGTTCTCCTCGACCTTCTCGTAGGACTCGGTGAGCTTCTCGCCGGCCGTCTGGAGGTCTTCACCCGGCGTCTGGCCGGCCTGTTCGCCCTCGCCCTCGGCGACGGACGCCTGCTCGGCGGTCTTCGCCGACACGTCCTCGTCGATGCGCTCGTGGGACTTCGGGCGCCAGTCGTCGAACTCGTAGAACGCGTCGCCGTCGGCGCCCGTCTCGCGGAGCGCCAATGCGATTCGCTCGCCGTGTTCGACCACGTCGCCCCAGTCCCCGCGCACCTTGAAGCCGGAGATGCTCTCTTCCATCGCGTGGACCCCCCTACGAAACGAACGCGTATAAGTCTCTCCGACCTGACGCGAGCCCGCGCAGGTCAGCCGCGGCTCCGCGGTCGGCGCTCTCCCGGCCTATTTGCCGTACGAGAACCGACGGCCGAGCGCGTCGACGCGGTCTTTGAGGTCGCTGAGGACCCCCGCGGGCGACACCCGGCGGATCGAGGACTCGTCGACCTCGATTCGCTCGCCGGCGAACGGGTCGTGCTCGACGCGGTCCTCCGGGTCCTTGTCGCCGTTCACCGCGCCCACGACGGTCGACATCGAGCACCGGCCGCACGCTTCTGCGTTGATCTCCTCGTCGGACATGGTACTATCTACCGCATGATCGTGTTCGACGGTGTTAAAACCCGTTGTCGGCGCCGCTGTCGCGTTTTCACGCCGCACGGTCGGACTCTCGAACCGACCGACGCCGGCCCGACGAGCTTTTCAATCGGTCCGTGGAATGAGATCACATGGGATACCGCGTCGTCGACACGGAGACCGTGGAGCCGAAGCCAGACCGCCCCTGCGAGTGCCGGAAGCTCTCCGAGCCGGGCGGGCTCGACGCCGCGGCGATCAACCGCTTCCGAGCCGAGCCGGGCGAACAGCTCCCGCTCGCGTACCACTACCACGAGACCCAACAGGAGGCGTTCTACGTCCTCGACGGGACGCTCTCGGTCGAGACCCCGGAGCGGATCTACGAGGTGCCCGCGGACGATCTGTTCGTCGTCGACCCGGAGAGCCCGCAGCGCGCGTACAACCCGGCCGACGCCGACGGCCCCGTGACCGTGCTCGCGATCGGCGCGCCGCCCGCCGACGGCGACGCGGTCGCGTACGATCCCGCCGATGAGTGACGCCGCCGACGGCGGCGACCGCCGCGACTCCGAGGAGCTGCCGGCCGAGATCCGCGAGGAGGTCCCGGACTACGACGACGAGTACCTCGACCGCGTCTCAGACCGACTGATGTACAGCTACGACCTCGATCGGGACGTGGTCGTCCACGGCGAGCGCTTCGAGTTCGCGGGGGAGATGCGGATGCGCAACCAGAAGCAGTTCTTCCACCCGGCGCTGAGCTACGGGGACCACGACATCATGGAGCACCTGTTCGCGCGCCGGGTGACGAGCCCGACGGTCGGGGAACTGGAGCGGCTCGTCGAGGTCGGCCACCGCGTCGCCGACGAGCGGATCACGCCGAACGAGGAGCATTACGGCACCGACGTCACCTTCGTCCTCGTCGCCGATCGGATCCCCGACGAGGTCGCCGCGTTCGTCGCCGACTTCCGGGACCGAACCCTGCTGAAGTTCGGCTACTACGGGCACTACGAGGTGAACCTGATCGTGGTCGCGCCGGACGAAGAGCGGATCGTCGACAGCGAGGCCGCGGACGTCACCGGCGCGTTCCGTCTGTGGGAACCCGTCGAGGAGCCGGACGAGGGGTTCCTCTCCCGCTTCGCGAAGCGATTCTGGCGGTGACCGCGATGCGCCCGAGTCGCACCCCGCGCCCTCGGCGCGCGTTCCTCACCGCGGTGACCGGCGCCGCGGCGACGACCGCCGGGTGCGCGCTGCTGCCCGAGGAACAGGAGCCGATCGAGGCGAGCGCCGGCCGGCCGGCGTCGCTCCCGGACGCCGCGGTCTCCGAGCGGGGATACGAGGAGACCCTCTCGACGGAGACGACGGTGACCGTCTCGATCACGGTCGATCTGTCCGGCGACGTCCAGATATCGAACACCCGCGAGGTGATCGCCACGGTGTTCCGCCGGGGGTACGCCGCCGAAGACGGCCGACGCTTCGGGGTCGTCACCGCGCCGGCCGTGGCGGTGATCGAGCAACCCGAAGTCGTCCGAGACCCGGTCGCCGCGGTGTCGGCCGCGCGGGCGGTGGAGCTGGCGACCGGCGCGAGCGTCTCGTCGGTCTCCGACTGGCGGAGCGCCTCGACGCGGACGGTGCTCGGCACCGAGGCGGAGAGCGAGACGGCGACCGCGACCGCCGACGACGCGGACGTCGACTTGGAGCGCGCTCGGGTCCGGGCCGACGGCGACGCCGTCACGGCGATCGCGGTCGCGCCCGCCGGCGTCGAGAGCGACCCGCCGTTCGGCGAGGTCACGCGCGACGCCTGAGTCGGTGCGGGAAGACGCGCCGCTGGCCGGATGTGGAATAAAAAAGAATCGGACTTCGAAGCCGCGGGAGACGGCTCAGTCGTCGCTCGGTTCGACGGCGGCGCCGGAGGTCCCGCCGCGGGCCGACTGGATGTTCTCGTAGCCGATCTTCACCAGCGAGAGCGCGATGTAGATGAGGACCAGCGCCAGCACCATCTGGACGACCGACGACGCGATGGAGCTGAAGCCCTCGGCTCCGCCCTGGATGAGGTTCTGGTACAGGTTGCTGTAGAACGCCAGCCAGGCGAGCCCCATGACGGTGATCGTCGTCATGATCGCCATCGGGACGCCCGTCGAGACGAGCTGTTTGGAGTCGTCCCAGTTGGCCAGCCAGACGGTGGCGGTCAACAGCGCGAGCGCCGCGAGCAGCTGGTTCGCGCCGCCGAACAGCGCCCACAGCGTCAGCCACTCGCCGGAGATGACCATCAGGTACGCCGGGACGGCCTGGACCAGCGGATTGGTGTAGCGACCGCGAGCGAGGCTTCCGAGGGCCGCCCACGGGCCGTCGGTGAGGTTCTCGAAGCCGGACGCGGTGTCCCCGGTGGGGACCCCGACGATTTCCTCCATCATGTAGCGGCCGAGGCGGACGGCGGTGTCGGTCGACGTGAGCAGGAAGCTCACGAGCACCAGCGCCATGAACGGCGCCCCGAACGACTGGGGCAGCCCGAAGCTGGTGAGGATGATGCCGCCGCCGGTCGCGAAGTTCGGCAGCGCCGCGCCGATCCCGCCCGCGGGGTCGGCGAACCCGGCGACCGCGAGCGTCGACAGCGCGACCGCGGCGAGCAGTCCCTCACCGAGCATGCCGCCGTAACCGATCAGCCGAGCGTCGGTCTCCTTGTCGAGTTGTTTGGCCGTCGTCCCAGAGGAGACCAGCGAGTGGAATCCGCTGATCGTCCCGCAGGCGATGGTGATGAACAGGAGCGGGAACAGCGGCGCGAGGCCGGCTCCCTCGACGCCCCAGAAGCCGTTGAACGCGCCCATCGAGTCGGCGATGACGAGCGGCTGCGCGGACGTGCCGAGCAGCGTGCCGACGATGATCGCCAGCAGCGCCCCTCCGACGCCGGTGTACAGGAGGAACGACGAGAGGTAGTCACGCGGCTGGAGCAGCGTCCACACCGGGAGCGCGCTCGCGATCCCGGCGTACAGCATGATGACCGGGACCCACGCCGCCCGGTTCGGGTTCATCGCGACGGCCGACGACCCGGGGATCCACTGCCCGCTGCCGAGCCCGAGCGCGTCCGCGAGAACGAGCGTTCCGGCGGGGTACGACGCGTCGCCGACCGCCGGGAACAGCGCGAACGGGAACTCGATGCCGAGCCAGACGCCGCCGAAGACGGCGGCGACGAACAGGACCGTCCCCGGCACGAACGGGCCGTTCAGCTGGTACAGGTAGACCCCGAACACCAGCGCGAGCGCGATGTACACGAAGCTCGCGGTCGTCACCTGCGGGAACGCGTCGAAGACGATGGCCACCACGAGGGCGAACACCGCCACGACGAGGATGATCGTCAGGAACGCGAACCACAGTAGCATGTCCTTCCCGCGCTCGCCCACGTACTGGCCGATGATGTAGCCGATCGACTTCCCCTCGTGTCGCAGCGAACTCGACAGCGCGACGAAGTCGTGGACCGACCCCATCAGCGGGTTGCCGACGGCGATCCACAGCAGCGCGGGGACCCATCCCCACACGGCGCCGGCCGTGATCGGGCCGACGATCGGCGCGCCGCCGGCGATGCTCGAGAAGTGATGCCCCAGTAACACCGGCTTCTTCGACGGTACGTACTCCTGTCCGTCCTCGTATTTGTGCGCCGGCGTCTCCGTTTCGGCGTCGAGTTCGACGAACTGGGAGAGGTACCGCGAATACCCCATGTATCCGATGGTGAATGTGCTCAGCACAGCGACCGTGATCCAAATTACACTTGTCATAAGTTCCCCTGCCTCATGAGCGCGGTTTGGAAACAGCGTAATAAGTATTAGCTTCAACCGTGATAGTTACCCGATTCGATTGAAGAAAGCAGGAACACAGGCGGGTCAAACCGGTTCCTTTCACCTCATCTATAGTTTATTCCGCGCCGTCGACACCGGTTCTTACTCGCGCGCGCTCACGGGATCCCCCGTCTCGACATCGAGCGCGGCCGCGACCTCCGAGAGCACGTCGCCGCGGACCTCGCTGGTTCGCGACTCGATCTCGGCGACCAGCGGCGGGTCGAACTCCTCGCGGACCTGATTGAGCCGCTCGCGCTCGGTCGCGACTTTGTCGCGCAGGTAGGTGGCTCCGCGCCCCTCCTCGTCCTCGTCCGGCGACGGGGTGAGCTTGTTCGCGACGAGGCCGCGGACGCGCAGGTCACGCTCGGTGAACCCCTCTATGGCACGGTCCGTCTCGTTGACCGACAGCTGGTCGGGGTTCAACACGAGGAAGAAGGCGGCGTCGTTCCGCATCGTGTCGCCCGCGAACTCGAAGAACTCCTTGCGGCGCTGGAGCCGCTCTAAGACCGGGTCGCCGTCCATCAGGCGCCGCGGCTCGGCGTCGCCGATCGCGGCCTTCTCGAACAGGTCGATCGACTGCTTGCGCTTGTACAGCAGGCGGTCGATCCAGTCGCCGAGGAACTCCGGGAGCCCGAGCAGCCGCAGCGTCGACCCGGTCGGCGCGGTGTCGAAGACGACGCGGTCGTACGGCTCGCTCTCCTCGCGCATCACGCCCACGAACGCGTCGAAGAGGGCGGCCTCGTACGCCCCCGGCGTCCCGTGTGACATCTCCAGCTGGCGGTTGATCTCGGAGACCATCGCCGCCGACACCTGCTCGGAGAGCCCCTCGCGGATCTCCTGGAGGTGTCGCTGCATCTCGTCTTCGGGGTCGATCTCCATCGCGTCGAGCCCGTCGACGCCGTCGACACGCTCGGGGTCGTCGCTGAACCGCTGGCCGAACACGTCGGACACCGAGTGCGCGGGGTCGGTCGAGACGACGAGCGTCCGCAGCCCCGCGTTCGCACAGCGGTACGCGTACGCGCAGGAGACGGTGGTCTTACCGACGCCGCCCTTGCCGCCGAAGAAGACGAACTGCTCCATCAGAAGTGGTACTGCTGGCCCTTCCGTTCCATCAGGCTCTCGCGGTCCCACAGCCGGCGCTCCCACGCCTCGAACTCGTCTTCGAGGTACGGGAGCAGCTCGGCGGTGTAGTACGAGACCGGCGAGGGGATGCCGAACGCGTCCGGGAAGCACGCGAGCATGAACTCGTCTTCCGTGTCCTCGGCCTCCTTCTCGATCTTCTCGTAGGCCGCGTGAGTGACCATCCCGTGGTAGAGGCCGCGGAGCCACTCCTCGAGCGCGGCTCGGAAGGTCTCGATCCGGTCTGCGACTGTCATTATCGGTCGTGACGGTCGGGGTATGTTAAAAGCTGTCGCGGTCACGCGCCGGCCGATCGGGAGCGGGTCGCGGTCGATCGCTCGTCGACGGCGGCCGATCAGGCCGAGTTGCCGTCGGCGGTCAGTTCGGCCTGCGGCTCGTCGGACTCGGCCGTCTCCTCCCCGTCGTCGAGCTCCGGCTGTTCGTCCACGTCCGGAGACGGCGAGTGCGCTTCCCCACCGAGCGCGCCCCAGACGAGGTACAGCACCGCGGCGACCATCAGGACGGTCACCGCGATCGCCGCGATCCCCGCCGCCGACACGTACTGGAACATGGTCGGCGGTGTGCGGGCGCGACGTATCAACGTATCGGCTTTCGGCGAGCGCGGGGCGTCCTCCCGCCCCGGCGAGCGCCCCCGGTTCCGCCGCCGCGACGTTGAAGGGGCCGCACGCCGACCGACGCCCATGGACGACGACCGGATCCCGGTGACCGTGCTCTCGGGGAGCCTCGGAGCGGGGAAGACGACGCTGTTGAACCACCTGTTGCGGAACGCCGGCGAGCGCGACATCGCGGTGCTGGTCAACGACATGGGCGACGTCAACGTCGACGCCGAGCTGATCGCCGAGGAGTCCGAAGTCGACGTGGAGGGCGTCACGGAGCTGTCGAACGGCTGCATCTGCTGCGAGCTCCAAGACGACCTGGAGACCGCCGTCGTGCGGCTCGCGAACGAGCGCTCCTTCGACAACCTGGTCGTCGAGTCGTCGGGTATCTCCGAGCCCGCGCCGGTCGCGCGCCTGTTCACGACCGAGTCGCGCGCGGCCGCCCGCTACCGGGTCGACGCGCTGGTGACCGTGATCGACACGCGGCGGTTCCTCGACGCCTTCGCCGGCGACGACGTGCCCGAGCGGCGCGTCGCGGCGGACGACGACGAGGCGGACAGACCGCTCTCGGACCTTCTCGTCGAGCAGGTCGAGGTGTCGAACCTCGTCGTGTGTAACAAGGCCGACCTCTGTACGGACGCGGAGATGGACGAGGCGATCGAGCTCGTGGGCGCGCTGCAGCCGGGCGCGGAGACGGTCGTCGCGGAGTTCTCCGCGGTCGACCCCGACCGGATCCTCGACGTCGGGCTGTTCGACGCGGGCGAACTCGGCGACCTGCCCGGGTGGAAGCGAGCGCTGGCGGAGGGCGACGGGCACGACGACCACGGCGGTCACGACCACGCCGGTCACGACGGCGAGGGCCGCGAGGGGGGCCGCGCCCACCGCCACCCGGACGAGGTGTACGGCGTCACTTCGTTCACCTATCGCCGCCGGCGACCGTTCCACCCCGACCGGATCGCCGCCGTCCTCCGCGGTCTCCCTCCAGACGTCGTCCGCTCGAAGGGGACGCTGTGGGTCGCGGGCACGGACCAGCGCCAGCAGGTCGGTCAGGCCGGCGCGTCGGTGCGGGTCACGGCGCTCGGCCCGTGGATCGCGAGCCTCCCGGCCGTCGAGCGCGACATGCTGCGCTCGAACCGGCCCGAACTGGACTGGGACGACGAGCACGGCGACCGCCTGACGGAGTACGTCGTCATCGGCACGGGCATCGACGAGGCGGCGATCCGCGAGCGCCTCGACGACGCGCTCGTCACCGACGAGGAGTGGGCGGCCGCCGAGGAGGGGGAGGGCGAACTCGGCGGGGACGACCCGTTCCCGACGGAACAGGGCGAGGAGCTAGCGCTCCGGGAGCCCTGAGACGGGGTCGAGACGCCGGGTCGACATCGGCGAACTCAGCAGGCGCAGCCGCTCCCGCTCGCGCGCTCGAACCGCATCGAGTCGCCGCAGTCGGGACACGCCGGGGTGCCGTCGGCGTCGCGGTCGAGCCCCTCCGCGTCGACCTCGACGTCCCGGACCCGCACGCCGCAGTCGTCGCACCAGAACGAGCCCTTGGAGCCGTCGTCGCCGGCGGTCTCGGGCGCGCGCTGCGTCGATCCCTCCAGCATCTCCGTCACCGTGCTAAAAATCCCCATAATCGTTTGTACGAGTTCTCCCATCTTACTCTCCCGGTGCTGTGCGAATCGGACGCACAGCCGAGACGCCGATCGGACACCTCCTCGCCTGCGTGTCCGACGGCGACCCGATACAGGTTCTCCGAGAGCCGTCGGACCCGATTCGGGTCGCCACGGATAGGTCGGGTGGTCGCGACCCGGAGCGTCGCGTCGGACGTCGCGACGTTCGCCCAACGGGACTCGCTGAGGCTCGCGAGGTCGATCGCCGAGAGCCGTGAGAAGAGTATCGCTGCGACGCCGTCGACTCGCCGGACAGTGTCGCTCATTTGGGTGGATGCGATGATCGAAAAATCGACTACGTCAGCTATCGGGCGGTCCGGTTCGGGGACCCACCTCGGCCGCCACGTCGCGAACGACGGCAGAGACGACCGGGAGAGGGTGCAAGCGAGCTGGTGACAGTCCTGTCTGACGCCGCAGAGGGCCACAGTCCGCCCCCGTCTCGGAGATGACGTTCATGCTGTCTTACTGATGTCTCACGAGAGACTATACGTATTCCCGACATATGTTGTGGTATGTCAGACACGGCCGGATCCGAGAACGTCCTCTTGCGTCCGCGGGTAGACCAACTGCTCGATATCGTGTCCAAGCGCCGTCGACGCGTGATCCTTCTGCTGTTGAAACGGGAAGCTATCGAGACGACGGACGACGTGATGCTTCGGGGATCCAGCGAGTCGGACGCGTCCGAAGTTCGGCTCACGCACGACCATCTGCCGCGGTTGGAAGATGCGGGATACATCGACTGGGACCGGAATACCGGCGAGATATCGAAAGGCCCGCGCTTCGACGAAATCGAGCCGCTTCTCGAACTGATCGAGAATCACGCCGACGAACTACCTCCCGGCTGGCCGTGAATCAGTCACCCTCGCTGCACAGGGTCTCCGGGTCCGGCGCGTCGGTGCTAACAGGTTCTCGAGCGTCCCCGTCGAGCACGTCAACGAGAACCCGCCCGTCGCTCGTGACGGTTACGTCGTGCTTCGGAAGTTCGAACGTCAGCGTCCACGTTGCCGCCTCGTTTGCTGCCAAGAGCTCGATCGCATCGGGCTCCACGTATTCGTAGAGGGTGAAATCCAGCTCGGCGGGCTCGACGCCTTCCGCGTCAGCGACCGACTCAACAATCTTCGAAGCGAGAACGTCTCCCATATAGACATGTTCCGGAGATGTTCATAAATATTTATCCTCTATATGTCGATGAGACGCTCCGGGGCAGAGACGATTTCGGAACCGACCAACGAGACACGCTGCACGCGCGTTCCGTATTCGTCCCGCCGTTCTTGACGGAGGCGGTATTCTTCGACGAGGCCTCGATGCCGGCCTCGGAGCGGATCAGAGCAGCGGGACGGTGAGCGCGACGAGCAGGACGCCGAACGCGGCCCCGCCGTACAGGAGCCGTTCGACCCGCGGGCCGGGCGGGAGCGGGCCGGCGTCGAGCGGCGGGGCGCAGCGGACGAGTTGGTGGTACGCGGCCGCGGCGGCGACCGCGAACGCGAGCGTCGAGGCCGCCAGCGACGTCGCCAGCGTGAGGCCGTACGAGAGGCCGTAGATCGGACCGAACGAGAGCGCGAACGCGAACGCGAGCCCGGCGGTGACGAGGAACGGGACGGGGTCCACCCGGTCACCGTGGCGATTGTGAACGTGTACCTCCGTGTCCATGGGATGCGTACGGGTCCCACGGACAAAGAGCTAAGTGCCGGTCTCCCGGGATATTTGCCATGAGCGAGGAGGAGAAGGGAATCCGCGAGGGGATAGAGGAGTCGGAGGGCGACCCGCGGCTGATCCTCCTGTTGAACGCGGTCCTGTCCGGTGGGTTCGCGTGGACCGTCCTCTGGGGACTCGACAGGGCCGGGATGGCGACGCTCACCGCGGCGAACGTCGGGCTTCTCGCGCTGGTCATCTTCGCCGCGACGTACCTCGTGGTGATGCGGTGAGTCCGAGCCGACGGCGGCGCCGGACGGCGCGCTCGCGGCGGGTCGCCACGTTTTAAGCCGAACGCGACCCCTCTCCCGACAATGACGATCGAAGACCGCGACGACGCGTACCTCATCACGCACGCGCTGGCGAAGGACACCCTCTCGCGGCTCCGAGACGCCGAGACGGAGCAGGTCGCGTTCCGGAAGGGGCTCGTGAAG
Organism: Halorubrum sp. Ea8; assembly: GCF_002252925.1. Lineage (NCBI taxonomy): Archaea > Methanobacteriati > Methanobacteriota > Halobacteria > Halobacteriales > Haloferacaceae > Halorubrum > Halorubrum sp. Ea8. The sequence continues at coordinate 16,320 of NZ_NHPF01000110.1, read as the reverse complement.
CTCGGCCGCATCTGCGGCTACGAGATCATCGACGGGGCGATGGAGACGGAGTACGTCCCGGTGACGACGCCGCTGCAAGAGACCACCGGCGAGCGCGTGAAGGGGCTCGACGACGTGGTGATCATCAACGTCCTCCGGGCCGCGACCCCGTTCGTCGAGGGGCTCCTGAAGGCGTTCCCCCGCGCGAAACAGGGCGTCATCTCCGCCGGCCGCGACGAGGAGGCGGGGATGACGGACGGGGAGTTCCCGATCACCATCGACTACGTGAAGCTGCCCGAGATCGGTCCCGACGACACCGTTATCGTCGCCGACCCGATGCTCGCGACCGGCTCGACGATGTGCGCGGTGCTCGATCACGTCCTCGGGGACGCCGACGAGTTCGAGGACCTGTTCGTCCTCTCGGCGGTCTCCGCGCCGGACGGGCTCGTTCGCGTGAGCGAGCAGGTGCCCGAGGCGAAGCTGCTGACCGTCGCCATCGACGACTACCTCGACGACGACGGGTTCATCGTCCCCGGGCTCGGCGACGCGGGCGACCGCGCGTTCCGGACGGTCTGACCCGAGCGACGACGGCCGGCGCCCTCGCGGCCGTCCGCTCAGGCGCCGCCGACGTACTTTTAAGAGCCGTCCCCGCGACCGATCGGTATGAGCGACGCGCCGACGACCGAGCCGTGCGACGCCTGCGGCGAGCCGACGACCGACGCGCTCGCGCGGACCGTCCGGCTGAGCGTCGACCGGGCGAACATCGACACGCAGCGGCTCTGCCCCGACTGCTTCGCCGACTGGATCCAGCGCTATCAGGACCGGCTCGGGTCCGGTCCCGACGAGTCGGACGAGAGCTCCGAGATCATCGTCGACTGAGCCGCGCGACCGCCCGCGAGCGGGCCGTCGCCGTGGGGCCGCGCGACGGGAACGGGCCGTCGCCGAACCGGTTCGCCTCGGAGAGAGCGGACGGCAACGTCCGTCCCGACCGCCCGTCTTAAGCCGCGGCGGCACGCACCACGACGTAATGGATCTCGCCATCGACGCCCCGACCCCGGCGGCGCCCGACTGCGCCGCCGACGGGACGTGGCTCGCCTGCATCGAGTGCGACGAGACGTTCGCCCCCTTCGAGGACGTCCGGTACACTTGCGACGAGTGCGACGGCCTGCTGGAGGTCCGCTACGCCGACCCGCCGACGTTCGACGAGTTCGGGTCGGGCGCGTCGACCGACGGCCCCGACCGCGGCGTCTGGCGCTACCGCGAGGCGCTCCCCTTCGACCTGGGCGTCACGCTTCCCGAGGGCGGCACCCCGCTCCACCGCGTCCCGCGGATCGAGGAGGCGGTGGGGGTCGACGCGCTCCGGATCAAACACGAGGGGATGAACCCCACCGGCTCGTTCAAGGACCGCGGGATGACCGTCGGCGTCCGCGTCGCGAAGGAGCTCGGCGTCGGCGCGCTCGCGTGCGCCTCCACCGGCAACACTTCGGCCGCGCTCGCCGCCTACGGCGGGCGCGGCGACATGCAGACGCTCGTGCTCCTCCCAGCTGGGAAGGTCGCCGCGGGGAAGGTCGCGCAGGCGAGCCTCCACGGCGCCCGCATCCTGGAGGTCGACGGCAACTTCGACGCCTGTCTCGACATCGTGCAGGAGCTGGCCGCGCGCGGCGAGGCGTACCTGCTCAACTCCCTGAACCCGTTCCGCCTGGAGGGCCAGAAGACGATCGGCTTCGAGATCTTAGAGGAGTTCTACGCCGATTACGGGTCGTTCCCGGACCGGATCGTCCTCCCCGTCGGCAACGCGGGAAACACCTCCGCGCTGTACAAGGGGTTCCGCGAGCTCGTTCAGGCCGGCGCGCTCGACGTCGACGAGGTCCCGAAGCTCACCGGCGTGCAGGCCGAGGGCGCCGCGCCGATGGTCGAGGCGATCGAGGAGGGGAACGACGAGATCCGCCGGTGGGAAGAGGTCGAGACGCGCGCGACCGCCATCCGCATCGGCAACCCGGTCAACGCGCCGAAGGCGATCCCGGGGATCCGCAACACCGGCGGCACCGCCGTCGCGGTGAGCGACAACGAGATCACCGCCGCGCAGCGCCACCTCGCCGCCGAGGGCGTCGGGGTCGAGCCCGCCTCCGCGGCGAGCCTCGCCGGGCTGAAGAAGCTCCGGCGCTCCGGCGTCGTCGACGACGACGAGCGCGTGGTCTGCCTGACGACCGGGCACCTCCTGAAGGACCCCGAGGCCGCGTACGAGGCCGGCGGCGACCCCGAGCCCGTCCCGAACGACGTGGACGCGGTGCTCGATCACCTGCACGCCTGAACCGCCGCGCTCCCCACGGTGACGATCGGCCGCGGAACGGGCCGCGTCGCGGCCGCCGATCAGCCCAACTCGACCGTCTCGACGTAGTCGAGATAGGACTCGAGCCCTTGATTCTCCGTGTAGTGGACCGTCTGGGAGCCGGCGTCGTACCGGACGATCCCGACCTCTCGTAGCTTCGGCAGGTGGGTGTGTCGGAGCTCGGTCCGGACCTTCTCGCGCGGAGCCGAGTCCCGGACCGGCAGCGCCCGCTCGATGTCGCGGACGTCCTCGACGAGCTCGTCGAGCGGGATCTCGTCTTCCGACCGGTTCTTCAGGTAGTACAGCAGCGTCCGCCGGCGCGGGGACGACAGCAGGTCCAAGAGGGTATCGAAGGAGTGCCGCATCGGCACCGTCTCGGGGCGGTCGGGATCCGTCTTCGCTCGCCCGCCCGGCGGCGGCGTCGTCGAATCGAACGACGGCGCGGGAGCCGCTTCCTCGCGCTCCGTCGGGATCCAGCCGACTTCCGGCGTGTACTCGAGCACCGCGTCGTACAGCGGGCGAAGGGTCGTCACCGTCTCGGCGTCGAACTCTTTCGGGTCGACGTGGTGGTGAGCGATCACGTCGCGGCTATCACAGAGGTCGTTAAGCGAGGTGATCAGACTGACCACCCGATCGGCGTCGTAGGCGGCGAACAACGTTGTCAGCGAGTGGAAACACATGACCGTCGCCTCGTCGGTGTCCCGCCAGGCGCCGATCTGCTCGGCGATAGCGAGACCGATATCGTGTAGGTCCGCGTGTTCGGGAAAGCGCCGTACGGACATCGACTCCGATTCGGGCGCCGCCCCCGACTCGCCCTCAGTCTCCCCCCGCCTCCCGTCGAAGATCGTCGTCCGGGCCGGGAACTCCTCGCCCGACTCGCGCCGCCAGATCGAGAGCCGGTCGGAGGGGGACGCCGAGAGCGTCACGCTCAGTACGTTGGTCTCGTCGGGTGGCTCCCGAGTCAACAGATCGACACAGGCGCGATCGTCCGGAGAGTCGTCTGACGGAGCGAGGAGGAGGATCGACGACGATTCGGTGAGGTGTTCATTGAGCGATTGATACGACTCTGTCACTGCCCTCCTGTCACCAACTGATTGAAATAAGCTTGTCGCTGATTCGGTAGTTTTGGTATCGCGACTGGTACGCTCGGGGACACATCGACCCATCGCGAGGCCGGAATTCGGTACTTCAGCCGTCTGCAGTCGGCGAACAGCGGTCCGGATCCGCTTCGCGCGCTCGTTGCGCGGCGTGACTTCTCGGGGGTCGCGGTCGCGCCGCGCGACTCTTCGGTAACTGCGACGGCGCCGCCCTACCGAGCCGCTACCGGGCCGTCAATCGGCCTGTCGCTCGTCGGCGTCGTCCAGCGTGATCTCGGTGACTTCGACGATCCGGTCGTCGTCGAGCAGCGTCTCGATCACGGGTTCGGGAACGTCGTGGTCGAGGTTGTAGACGGTGAGCGCCTCGCCGCCCAGCGTCTCGCGGGCGTTGTACATCCCGGCGATGTTGACGTCGTGGTCGCCGAGGACGGTGCCGATGAGGCCGATGACGCCGGGCTCGTCGGTGTTGCGCGCGACCAGCATGTGGCCGTACGGGACCGCGTCGACGCGGAAGCCGTCGATCCGGACGATCCGGGGGTCCTCGCCGGCGAACAGGGTGCCCTCGACCGCGATGGAGTCGTCCCCGTTGTAGACGGTGACGCGCACGAGGCTCTGGAAGTCCTCCGTCTGGCGGGTCTTCGACTCGGTCACGTCGATGCCGCGCTCCTCGGCGAGGCGCGGCGCGTTCACCGCGTTCACCTGCCACTCCAGCGGCTCGAACACGCCCTTCAGCGCGCTCGCGGTGACGAGCTCGACGTCCTCCTCGGCGATGTCGCCCTCGTAGGTCGCCTCAACGCTCGTGATGCGACCGTCGAGCAGTTGGGCGGCGACCTTGCCGGCGGTCTCGGCGACGTCGATGTACGGCTTGATCCGCGGGAAGGCCGTCTCGTCGACGGAGGGCGCGTTGAGCGCGGTGAGTACCGGCTCGTCGTCGAACGCCGCGAGGACGGCCTCCGCGGTGTCGACGGCGACGTTCTCCTGGGCCGCCTCGGTCGAGGCGCCGAGGTGCGGCGTGACGACGATCTCCTCGACGTCGAGCAGCGGCGAGTCCTGCGACAGCGGCTCCTCGGCGAATGAGTCGAGCGCGGCGCCCGCGAGGACGCCGTCGTCGACCGCCTCGGCGAGCGCGTCCTCGTCGACGATCCCGCCGCGGGCGCAGTTGATGAGGTAGCCGCCCTCCAGCTGCGCCAGCTCGTCCTCGCCGATCATCCCCTCGGTCTCGGGGAGGAGCGGGGTGTGAACCGTCGCGAAGTCGCCGCGCGCGAGCGCCTCGTGGAGGTCCTCGACGAGCTCGGCGCCCAGCCGGTCGGCGCGCTCCTCGGAGATGTACGGGTCGTAGACGACCAGGTCCATCCCAAGCGAGTCGAGCCGCTTGGCGACCTCTTGGCCGACGCGACCGAGCCCGACGATGGTGAGCGTCTTGTTGTTCACCTCGGTGCCGAGGAACTCGCCTTTGGCCCACTCGCCGCCGAGGAGGCGGCCGTGCGCCTGCGGGATCGAGCGCGCGACGGCGAACGTCATCGCGACGGTGTGCTCGGCCGCGGCCCGGACGTTCCCGTCGGGCGCGTTGGCGACGATGACCCCGTGGTCCGTGGCGGCCTCGATGTCGATGTTGTCGACCCCGATCCCGGCGCGACCGACGATGACGAGCTCGGGGGCGGCCTCGAAGACGGTCTCGGTGACTTCGGTTCCCGAGCGGACGATGAGCGCGTTGGCGTCGCTCACGGCGTCGAGGAGGGCTTCCCCCTCGACGTCGTAGTCCGTTTCGACCTCGTGGCCGGCGTCTCGGAGTCGGTCCAACCCCGCGTCCGCGATGGGGTCGGTCACGAGTACCTTCATGTCCGTATCCACCGGCGGCGCGAGGTTAACGCTTTCCTCATCGCGCCGTTTTGCCGTCCGATATGATCCGCGATCGTGCTTATCTAACCCCCTCGTTTCCGGTGGAAAATCCTCGTTCGTGCTTACCCGATCGCGGTCGAGTGAACCGCCGCGGTCCCCGGTCGGACCGCGGGCGCGGCGGTACTGCCTTTTATATCCGGCCGCACGGGCACACATGGACATCACGATCGCGTTCGCCGGGGTGGCCGCGATCCTCGTGCTGACGGGGGTCAGCGCCTTCTTCTCCAGCTCGGAGCTGGCCGTCTTCTCGGTGCCGACCCACCGGGTCGACTCGCTGCTGGCCGCCGACGTGCCCGGCGCGCGGGCGCTCTCGGCGCTTCGCGAGGACTCGCACCGCTTCCTCGTCACGGCCCTCGTGAGCAACAACGTCGCCAACATCGCGGCCGCCTCGGTCGCGACCGCGGTGTTCGTCCGGTTCGGCTTCTCCGGGGGGCAGGCCGCGACCGGGTCGACGCTCGTCACGAGCGTCTTCGTCATCGTCTTCGGCGAGATCGCGCCGAAGTCGTACGCGGTCGCGAACGCCGAGAAGCACGCGCTCCGCGTCTCCCGCCCCGTCGTCGCGATCCAACGGGTCATCCGGCCCGTGCTCTACGTCTTCGAGGCGCTCTCCGGCGTCGTCAACCGGTTCACCGGCGGCGAGCCCGACATCGAGTCGTACCTCACCCGCGAGGAGATCGAGACGCTCGTGCTCTCGGGGCAGGCGGCGGGCGCGATCGACCCCGAGGAGGGCGCGATGATACGCGGCGTCCTCGACCTGGAGTCGACGCGCGTCTCCGCGGTGATGGTCCCGCGCACGGACATGGTGGCGATCCCGGACACCGCGACCCCGGCCGACGCGCTCTCGACCGCCGGGCGCGAGGGCGTCACCCGGATGCCCGTCTACGGCGAGAACCGCGACGACGTGGTCGGGACCGTCGACGTGCGCGACGCCATCGGCGCCCACGAGCGGGGCGAGCCCCTCGCGAGCGCGCTCCGCGAGCCGACGTTCGTCCCCGAGACCCAGCCCGTCGACGAGCTGTTCGACGAGCTGCGGTCGACCGGCCGGCGGATGGCGATCGTCGTCGACGAGTTCGGCGCGGTCGTCGGGATCGTCACGCTGGCGGACGTCGTCGAAGAGATCGTCGGCGAGCTCGTGGGCCGATGGGAGGTCGATCACGTCGACGTGGTCGCGCCCGACGCCGCGGTCGTCCGCGGGTGGACCACCGTCGCGCACCTCAACGAGACGCTCGGGGTAGACCTCCCGGTCGGCGGCGGCGTCGACACGGTCGCGGGGCTGATCACCCAGCGAATTGGCCGGGTCGCGGCCGAGGGCGACCGCGTCGTCCTCGGGGACGTGTCGCTCACCGTCACCGGGGCGACCCCGACGCGGGTGACGCGGGTCCGAGTCGAGCACCCGGGAGCGAGGGCGGCGGCGAACGGGGAGGGGGAGCTCAATGATGAGGGCGACGGCGGCTCCGAGGGCGACGCCGACGACCCGAGGAACGCGGAGTGACGGGGGCGTCGGGAGGCCCTCGTCAGAGTTCGAACGACGCGACGGTGTCGTACACGGGTCCGTCGCTCGTCAGCGTCGACTTCACGAGGCGGACCGCGTCGGCCTCGAACCGTCCGATCTCGGGGTCGCGCTCGCGGACGACCTCCCGAACCAGTTCCTTCCCGCGGGCGTCGTTCATCCGGGCGAGCGTGACGTGCGGGGTGAACGCGTGCTCCTCCGGGTCGACGCCGATCGCGGTCGTCTCCGCCTCCAGCGACTCGTGGAGCGCGGTCAGCGCCGCGCTCCCCGCGCCGACCCCCGCCCAGACGACCGAGACGTAGTCGAGGCTCGGGAAGACGCCGAACCCCTCGATCGCGCACTCGAAGGGACCGACGCCGGCGTCGGCGACCGCGCGCTCGCCGGCCGCGATCACGTCGTCGAGCGGCGGCGCCTCTTCGTCCTCGGCGCTCCGGTCGTCGGCGTCCGCCTCGCCGATCTCGCCGAGGAACTTCAGCGTCACGTGCGCCCGGTCGGGGTCGACGAACCGCAGCCCGTCGGCGCCTTCGAACGCGGCCTGCGCGTCGGCGAGTGGCTCCGCGAGGTCGTCGGGAAGGTCGACGGCGAAGAAGGCTCGCATGATCGGAGTGGGATCGGTCGCGCTCGAACATAAATCGTCGACGACGCGGCGGGCGCCCGTCCCCCGCCGGCCGATCGATCGCGGGGAACCGGCCCCGTCGGAATCGCTCGCGGCCGATAGCTCGTCGCGGTCACGCCGCGGACGACGCGCGTATCGGTCGTCGGTTCGGTGCCCGCCCCGAGAGATTCGGAGCGATCGGGACGAGAGGACGTTCGATACGCCGTTTCATTCAATACGAAGACATTTCACTGCCGGCCCGGGAAGCGTTGCCATGCAGAGAAGACGACTCCTACGCGGGGCCGGCGGGTGTCTCGCCGCTGTCTCGCTCGCCGGCTGTGCGGGCGCCCTCTCGAGCGGCGACCGGGACCCCGAATACCCGGGCGGGACGCTAATCGTAACGAACACCGGTGACGACGCCGTGCCGGTCGCGGTACGTACGAAACTCGACACGTACGACGCCTCGCTCGACACCGCTGTCGCCGGTGGAGAGACGATCGTCCGTCGGGAGTTCGTCAGCGCCCGACAGGGCGATATCGTCACCCTCGAAGCGCTCCTCGGCGAGACCGGAGAGCGCCTCCGCTTTCAGTTCCTCCCCGAAGGGAGTGACGACAACCCGCCTGAGGTCGCCGAACTCACGTTCGAGAACGCCGTCGAGGCCAGTGCGAGCTGGGGCGCAACGGGCGGGACGTAGTCAGGTCCGGGCCCTCAAACCGCAGTCAGACCAGCGTTGGACACGACACAGTAACGCTCAGATGAATTTTCAGATATTTTATATAGTCTCAGAGCGTGAGAGGGTTGTGAGTAAAGGTATCATGTCCCAAGACGAGCTCTCGCGGCGAACCGTACTGCGGAGGAGCGCTATCCTCTCGGCGTCCCTCGGACTGGGCGCGGTAGCGACGACCGGTCAGGCCGCGGCGATGAACAAAGCGGAACTGATCGAGGCGATGGCGAGCCACGCCGGACTGAGCAAGTCGGACGCGAAGCGGGCGCTCGACGCGTTCACCAGTGCGACGACGAACGCCTTGCAGAAGGGTGACAGCACCGTACTGATCGGATTCGGATCGTTCAGTATCTCGAAGCGCTCCGCCCGGACGGGGCGAAATCCGAGGTCCCGAAACGGGCCCGCGGACGAGTCGCCGGTGACGTTCGACGCCTGCCCGGAGTTCGCGGCCGCCCTCGATCTCAACCCCGGTAAGGGCGACGAGGCCAGCGCCAGGTGCCGCGACGCCGACGTGGTGATCGACGCGGAGTACATCGCGAGCGAAACGGGACGCGAATCGCGCGAGGGGGTATCGGCGAGCGACGCGGAGCGGGCGATCGAGGCGTTCGTCAGCGTGGCGACGGAGGCCCTGAAGAAAGGCGATCGGCTGTCGGTGGACGGGGGAGCGGACGAGAGCGAGGTGTTCGGCACGTTCAGCATCTCGAAGCGGTCCGCCCGGACCGGGCGAAACCCTCAGACCGGGAAAGAGATCCAGATCGCGGCGAAGAACGTGGTCGAGTTCAAGACGGGTGCCGAACTCTCGAAGGCCGTCAACTGAAACGGTCGCGGCGTGTCACCCCTGAGACCGGTCTCCGCGTCGTCAAACGAGCGACGACCCCGGTCCGGGAAACCGACCGACTTCTCGTCTCTGCGAGTCGCCCCGCACGAGTCTCGGCGTTCCCCTCTGAACTGGCGGAACCTCTCATACGCAACTCCCAGGCGTCTGCTATCGGCCAATTCGGGATGTATCCGAGGAACCCGACGGAACCCTCGTGCCGACTCCATCCCCCGCATCGGTCACCCCCCTACCGACGGCCGCCGCGCCGTTCGACGGGGCGATACTACATACGGGGCCGCATCCTGCGAGGAACTCCCACCCGCTTTCGCAAGTAACTCTCTCGGGACAGCGGCTGCGGCGAGCGTCCGACCGTCGCGACCGATACGCAGTCTACCGGCCTCACGCCGCCGTGAACCGCGCAGACCGCTCGTCGGCACACCGGCCGTTCGGTACTTCGAGCCGCCGAACGGCCGACACCCGACCCCGGCTCTACTCGCCCGATGCGCTCGTATTACGAATTCGCGGTCCGATCATAACACAACAACCATCTCGGCGGAATCGCCATCCGAAGTATGGCCGTTCCGTTCCGGCGTTCCGCCGCTCTCCCTCCGCGGAGCGTCCTGAAGTATTACCTCTACAAGTCGACCAAGGCCGTCGAATTCTACCGCCCGATTATGTATCTCTTCTTCCTCGCACAGGGACTCGATTTCACGCAGATCGCGGTCCTCGAAGCGGTATACAACCTGACGACGCTGCTGGGTGAAATTCCGACGGGCTACGTCGGCGACCGCCTCGGTCGGCGCAACAGTCTCCTGACCGGAACCGCTCTCATCTCGCTCACGCTGCTCGGAATCGGACTCTCCGGTTCGTTCCGGGCGCTCGTGGCGCTGTACGTCTGTTGGTCGATGGGCTACAACTTCCGCTCGGGAAGCGAAGACGCCTGGCTGTACGACACGCTCACCGACGACCTCTCCGAAGACGAGTTCGCGCACGTCCGCGGATGCGGGGAGTCGGTCGCGCTGGCGATCGGCGCCGGTGCGGCCGTCGTCGGGGGGTATCTCGGCAGCATCGACCTGTCGTATCCGTGGTTCGTCGCCGCGGGAGTGACGGCGCTCGGCGTGGTCGTTCTCCTGACGATAGACGAGCCCGACACCTACGAACGGGCCGACACCGCGACACTGAGCTTTCGCCGCACGCTGTCGATCATCCGGCGAACGGTCTCGGAGCGGAACGTCCGGGCGTTCGTGCTGTATTACTACGTCGTCTACGCGGCGGTGACGTACCTCGTGTTCGTCTTCCTCCAGCCGATCTTCGAGACGATCGTTCTCGACTTCGGCGTCTCGCAGTCGGCGGTGCGGTCGCTGCTCGGGTGGTTCTACTCGGCGTACAGTCTCGTCGGCGCCGGACTGAGCTACTACACCGGAGCGATCCGCGCCCGTCTGGGGCTCCGGACGTGGTTCCTGTGGCTGCCCTTCGTCGTGGGCGGCGCGCTGGTGGGCATGTACTTCGTTCCGGTGCTCGCGCTCCCGACGTTCCTGCTGATCCGCGGGCTCTCCGACGTGACGCGGTCGTTCGCCGGCCAGTACATCAACGACCGCACCGAGACGGCGGGCCGTGCGACCGTGCTCAGCGCGATGGCGATGGTCAGTGGACTCGCGGTCGTGCCCTTCCAGCTCGGGAGCGGCGTCATCTCCGACGCCGTCTCCCCGCTGTTCGCGCTCGCCGCGGCCGGCGTCGTCCTCATCGTCAGCTCGACCGGTATCCTGCTCTGGGAAGCGCCGATCGAGGGGTAGCCGCCGCCGCGTTCGCCGCACGGAGACCGCGTACTCGGAACTCTTGTACGAGCGCCCCGAACGACGCCCGATGCGAACGAGTTTGAACATCCCGGACGCGGTCGTCGACGAGTTCGATCAGGTCTGGCGCGACGAGGGACTGGACAATCGGTCACGAGCGGTTCGCGAGGCCATACAGGAGTACATCGAGTCGCACTCCCGACTCGAGGACCTCAGCGAGGACGTCATCGCGCTCGTCGCCTTCGACTACCGCCACCACGAGGTGATCGGCGAGCTCCACGGCGTCCAACACGACTATCAGGACGTGATCCGCAACACGAGTCACACGCACCAGGGGGAGTGGTGTCTCGAGTCCCTGTTCTGTCAGGGGACCGGCGAACGCGTCCGGGAATTAACGTATCGGCTCCGTGACTTCGACGGCGTGAACCGAGTGAAAGTGATGGTGATTCGAGACGACTGAGCCCGGGATACGTCCGTGAAATCGCCCGCTCAATCCGCCGCCGTCGCCGCGTTCCCGGCCGACTCGGACGGTGCGTTCAGATAGAGATAGATCAACGTGAGGATCAGGACGACTTGGACCGCCTTGTCGACGTAGTCGATCGCCCCATATTCCGACTTGGCCACGATCCAGAGGGGGAACTGCACGGCGGTGTACGGAATCCCGATGAGATAGAGCAGGCGACGCCGATAGTCGAGCGAAAACAGCGCAATCGAACCGGCGTAGCCGACCCCCGCAAGCGCCACCGGCGCCCGCCCTTCGACGACGCCAGCGTACACGTGAAGAACGCCAGTGATGGCGGCCAACGCGATTGCAACCCACTGGAGCCGAGTGAGCGATCCGCTCCTCCCTACCGATCTATTTTGCATATCTTTCACAATACTACTCTGTCGGGCCTTTAGATAAGGACTGTTATTATCCGACCCCGGGCTCCGTCATACGACGCTCCGTACTCGTCTCCCGCGGACGGCCTTCGATGGCCCGCGGACAGCCCTTGATGGCCTACAGACGGCCCTCGATGAGCTCGGAGGCGGTTTCGACGAGCCGGACACCGGAACCGCGATAACGCGTCCCTGCGGGCGGGCCCCCTCGCCGCCGCGGCTCACGTCGACCGCGCATCGCGGCGACACGCATTAGCGCCCCGGACCCCTACCCGGCGTATGGCCTCGGAGTCGTGCGACGTCTGCGAGCGGTCCGTCAGGATCGCCGGCGGGATCGGCGACCTGTGGAACTTCGCGTTCGAGTCGACGCAGGGGATGACCCTCGAACTGACGGACGGCGCCGAGTTCTTCCTCTGTTTCGACTGCATGGAGTCGCTCCCGGACGACCACGAACCCACCGAGGGGGACGTCGTCGACCTCCGCGAGCGGACCGACCCCGTCGAGGAGGACGGGAACGACTTCTGGCACTGGCGCTGAGGCTCCGCCGCCGGCGACCGGTCCGAACTCACTTCCGCGGCGTGCCGAACGCCCCCAGCGAGCCCTGCTCGAACGGGGCCTTCGAGAGCAGGGAGACGATGTCGCCGGCTCGGAAGGTAGTCTGCCCCTTCGGCGTGAGCATGTCGCCCTCGCGTTCGATGCCGACGACGTGCGTGTCGGGGGAGAGATGTCCCTCGTCGACCGCTTGCTCGATGGTTTTGCCCGCGATTTCGGCGTCCTCCGAGACGGAGAACTCGGCGACTTCGGCGTCGCCCGCGAGGCTCATGAAGTCGGTCAGCGACGGCCCTTTCGAGACGGTCTCGGGACCGAACGGATCGTACGGTCTGTGGTACTCCCCCTGCATCACGCTCTCGTCTTCGATCCGTAGCCCGAGGTCGGAGAGCTCGCCGGCGACGTGGTTGATGTCGTCCGTGTCGGCGCCGACGACGGTCACGAGGAGGTTGCCCGAACCGGACATCAGCTCTTGGACGGTGACGACTCCCGAGACGTCCAACGCCGACTGGGCGACCTGCGTCCGGTCCGGAATCGGCGCCGTGCACCTGAACAGGTAGGTGATGTACCCGTCGATCGACTTGTAGTCGATGTCGGCCAGGTAGCTTCGGAGAATTCCCCGGTCCTCGAGTTGGTCGATCCGGTTCCGGATCGTCGCCGGCGTCACCCCCATCTCCTCGGCGATGTCCGACGTCGCCGTGTTCCGCGCGTTCACCGCGAAGTAGTAGAGGACGCGCTTGTCTATCTCATCGAGGCGGTGTCCCATACTCGAACTACTGCCAGACGGCACAAAGAATTTCGCACGACGACGAGTTCGCCGGCCCGCACCCTCACCGGTGCCGGTCCGTCGACTCGGGCTCGGATCGCCTTTCGGCACTCAGTACGAGGCGCGTCCGATCGCCGGCACGAGACGCGTCCGATCGCCGGCATCAGAGGCATCCGATCGCCGGCACGTGACGCGTCTGACCTCCGATCGACGCCCTCGTTTTGAGCGGATCATAAGGACCATACCGTCTCGCGACCCGGTACCATTCGACAGGTGGATCCCGTGACGAAGAAACGCGAATACCGAGACGACTACGACGACAAGACGCTGTACATCCCCGGGCCGACGGAGGTCCGCGACGACGTCATCGAGGCGATGACGGAGTCGACGTTCGGGCACCGGATGGGCCGGATGACCGACCTGTACACGACCATCGTCGAGGACACGAAGGAGTTCCTCGGCACCGACAACGACGTGATCATCCTCACCGCCTCCGGGACGGAGTTCTGGGAGGCGTCGACGCTGAACCTCGTCGACGAGCGCGTCCTGGTGCCGACCTGCGGGAGCTTCAGCGAGCGCTACGCCAACGTCGCCGAGCGGCTCGGCAAGGACGTCACCCGGCTGGAGTACGAGTGGGGCGACGCGGTCAAGCCCGAGGACGTCCGCGACGCCCTCGAAGCCAGCGACGAGGGGTACGACATGGTCGCGGGCGTGATGAACGAGTCGTCGACCGGCGTCCGCAACCCCATCGAGGAGATGGGCGACGTCATCGGCGAGTACCCGGACACCTACTTCGCCGTCGACGCCGTCTCGTCGCTCGGCGGCGACTACGTCGACATCGAGGAGCACGACATCGACGTCATCTTCGCGTCCACACAGAAGGCGTTCGCGATGCCGCCGGGGCTCGCGGTCTGCGTCGTCAGCGACGACGCCTACGACCGCGAGGTCGAGAAGGGGGACTCCTCGTGGTACGGCGGCTTCCGGCGCGCCATCGACTACTACGACCGCAAGGGCCAGACCCACTCGACGCCCGCCATCCCGATCATGTTAGCGTACCGCAAGCAGATGAAGCGCATGCTCGACGAGGGCCACCGCGCCCGCGACGAGCGCCACCGCGAGATGATGGCGTACGTCCACGACTGGGCCGACGAGCACTTCGCGATGTTCCCCGAGGCGGGGTACGAGTCGCAGACGGTCGCCTGCATCGAGAACACGCAAGGCATCGACGTCGCCGCGACGATCGAGGCGGTGAGCGAGGAGTACGACATGGCCTTCTCGAACGGGTACGGCGACATCGCCGAGGAGACGTTCCGCATCGGTCACATGGGCGAGCACACCGTCGAGAGCGTGACAGAACTCACCGACGCCATCGAAGACGTCGCGGACCTGTAGGCGGTCGCCTCGGTCTCTGCGTTACGGGGGTCACCCGTCCGCCCGCGGCTCGACCAAGTCGATCCGGTAGCGCCGCCCGCCGGCCGCCGTCTCCTCGACCGCGACGACGACGAACGAGTCGTCGCCGACGTCGACGATGTCGCCCGTCGAGAGTGGGCCGTCCGGTCCGGACTCGCCGCGCCGCCGACGGTTCCGGCGCTCCCGCTCGCCCGCCTCGCCCTCGCTCTCGCCGTCCACGGCCTCCGGCGAGACGCCGATGACGGCGCGCTCAGCGTCGATAGCGCGGTTCCAGAACGCGTCCGACGGCGGCCGGGGTTCCAGCAGCGCCGCGAGCTCCTCCCGTCCGAGTCGCTTCATACGACCCGACTCACAGCCAGAGCAGTTGTGCGTGTCGGGTCTCTCCGACCTCCAGCACCGTCTCCTCGTCGACGAGTCCGGCCTCGACCGCGACGCCGACGGCCTCGCTCCCGACGATGTTCGCGACCTGCGCGCGGCCGAGCCCGGCGACGACCTCCTCGGCGCTCGCCTCGACGGCGTCGTCGCCCCCGTAGAACTCCTCGGTGACGGCGAGGGTCACGTCGCCGTCCGCGTACGTCTCGCCGAGGCAGTCCGCGTCGCAGACGGAGACGAGCGTCCCCTCCGCGGTCTCGCGCTCGCGGAGGAGCATCTCGGAGCCCGCGTCGCCCATCTCAGAAGCCCTCGGGCCCCTCGCCTTGGAGCTCGCGCTCCGGGGCCTCGGTCGTCTCGCCGCGCTCGCCCGGTTGACCGCCGCGGCCGCCTCGGCCGCCCGCCTGGCCGCCGGAGCCGCCCCGCCCGCCGCGACCGCCCGGTCCGGGCGCCTGTCCGGTCTGTTCCTCGACCATCTGCCCTTCCGCCTCGCGGCGGATCTCGTCGGCGCGGTCGGCGACCTCCTCGGCCTGTTCGTGTTCGCCGGCCTCTTCGAGGGCGCGCGCCTTCTCCTCGAGGACGCCCGCGCTCCGGTAGCCGAGGCGGATCGCGTTGTCGAAGCAGGTGACGGCGTCCTCGGCGAGCCCGCGCTCGACCAGCATGAAGCCGCGGTTGTACCACGCCTCGGCGAAGCGCGGGTCGGTCTCGACGGCGCGCTCGGCGTGTTCGAGCGCCTGCTCGCTGCGGCCGAACTCCCAGAGCGCGTACGCGAGGTTGGTCTCGGCGGTCGCGGCGTGCTCCGACGAGTCGTCGATCCGCAGCGCCTCCTCGTAGGCGCCGATCGCCTCGTCGTACTCCTCCAGTTCGGCGTGGGCCGCGCCCTTGTTCACCCACGCCTCCTGGGCCTCCAGCGAGTCCTCCTCGGCGAAGTGGGCGGCGCGCTCGAACGTCTCCGTCGCCTCCTCGAAGCGGTTGATCCCCATGTACGAGAGGCCGACGTCCATGAGTCGCTCGACGTCGATGGCGTCGCTCTCGACGTTTCGCCTGTCGAGGATGTCGGTGAGGACGCGGGAGTCGACGGGGTCGACCGTGTTCGGGTCGGCGTCGATCTCCTCGGGGTCGAGGGTGAACTCCTCGTAGTCGGCGTCGACGCCCTGCCCCGCGGAGAACTCGTGGCGGTCGTCGTCGCGTTCGTCGGTCATATGCCGCAGTTTGACGGTCACGACGCGTAAGGGTTGCGTCGCCGACCGAACGGCTACGTAGTCGGCGTCGACGACGCGGTGGGCCCTCTAGAGGCCGCAGTCGGTTATTTATAAGTAAGTGACCAGTCCGCGGCGAACAATTTCAAAGCCTCAGCCGCTCGGCTGTATATCGTCTCTGAGGCGGTGAACAACTCCAAAGCCCCAGCCGCTCGGCTATACGTTGTCGCTGGTGCGGGGAACACCTCCAAAGCCCCAGCCGGGAGGCGGGCGCACGCTCGCTGTGCTCTTCGGTCGCTCACTCCGTTCGCTCCCTGCGGTGCTTGCGTCGCCTGCGCCCGCCTCCCGGCTGCCCCTTTGAGTCCCACCCGCCCGCAACCGCACCGCAGCCTCACGCCTCCCCAG